>DAHUXU010000487.1 GCA_027307005.1 Gemmatimonadota bacterium | reverse complement strand
ACAGCTTGAGACTCTTGAGCTCGATGCACTTGTCCGCGGGCACGTACGTGATCCGGATCGTGCCGAAATCCGGAGCGCCGCCTTGCAACAGCGACAACTCCGCGGCATCACTCTCGATCCCGCCCACTGGACAGAGCGACGTGAACTCCGGGCACTCGAGATGAATCTCGTACGTGCGGCCGGTATGTGGATTGGGAAAGGTTTCGAGCAGCTCTGGGCGCGGCATGCTCAAGAATAGACCGCCGCCGAGGAACGAGCAACGCGACGGACGCGCTCAGTCGTTCCGCAACCGCTTCGACATTTCCTCGAGCAGCCGCCGCTCATCGTGCGTCAGGCTGCTGATGCCGCGCTCGGAAATCTTGTCGAGCACGAGATCGAGCTCCTCCGTCTTCTTCTTACCCACTTTGCTGGCGAGCGACGGACCCAGCGTCTCGCGCTTGGCCATGAGCGCGTTGCTGCGCGCCACGATGTCGTCCACTTCGTTCGTCCGCTCGCGCGAGCGCGGCTGAGCGCGCGGAATCGCGCGCGGCGTCTCGTCGTTGATGTCCGGCACCTGCGACATCCGTTGGCGAAGCCGGTCGATGCCGCTCGTGCCACCCGCCGCACCGTTGTGCGCCGCGACGACGCGCAGGTAGAGATAGCCCACGAACAATCCGCCCAGGTGCGCCATGTACGCCACGCCGGTGTCACCGCCGTTGAGCGACATCATGCCCTGCACCAGCGTAAGCCCGACCAACAACACGACGTACCAGCGCACCTTGATCGAGATGAACACGAACGGGAAGAGCGTCACTTCCTCGTCCGGCCAACGCATCGCATAGGCGAGCATCACGCCGTAGATCGCCGCCGATGCGCCGAGGAGATACTGGCCATCGCGCGCAATCATCAGGTGGAACAACCATCCGCCTAACCCGCACAACACGTAGAAGAACGTGAAGCTCCGCGCGTTCCATGCGCGCTCCTCGCGCGCGCCGAACATCCACAGCATCCACATGTTGAGCACGAGGTGCCAGAAGCCCGCGTGCACGAACATGTAGGTGACGATCGTCCACGGACGCGTCGTCAGGTCGCGCACCTCGAACGCGAGCGCCCGCTGCACGTCCGCCTGCCCCACCAGCGTCAGTTGGATGAAAAAGACCGCGACGTTGAGCGCGATCAGCCACTGGACGGCCGGAGTAAGGCGCGGGGCTTCCTGTTCGTCGACGCTCGTGAAAGACATGCGGACCTGCGTACGTGGACGGCCTTGTCGTTATAACACGATCGAATCGGGGCGGTTCCTCTCACCCTGCCCGCGGCTGCTCAAAGCGCTAACGACCACCGACCGGGCCCGGGATCCGAAGCCAAAACGCGAGGTCGTGATGGATCGCCATTCCCCGCTCCACCAGCGACGCGTACCGCCGGTCCACCCCCGTGCGCTCCGACCCAACTACCGGATGGACAACAATCTTCGTGCCGGGCGCCACCTGGTGTGCTTGCTCGATGAACCAGAGCATCTGACCGTCGGTCGTCCCCTCGTGTGGCGTCAATACGGCAGCATGATCGCGACCGGCGGCTGAGGCTGCAGCCAGAGACGCCAATGCGCGGTCCAAACTGGACGCCGTATTCACGAACTCGACGGTCACCTGCACCATCCCGACGTACGGCGCCACCTTCGTCACCGCATCGGGCCGCTCACCGTCGCAATCGACCATCACCGGAATGGTCGATTGCCACCGTTGAAGCGCGTCGATGATGAGTTCCTCACTCGCCAACGGATCGCGCCCGCCGAGAGAAATCGAGTGCAGCGGCGACTGCCCGACGACCCGCTGGATGTGCCGCGCCAGCATCTCCGGCGTGTACAGCACCGCTGTCTCCGCTTCCGCGGCAAATCGCACAAAAAGTTGTCGTCGCCCCATCCAGATGCCTTGGCTCTGAATGCCGGGCGAAATTCCTGCGATCGCCGCCGCCGGTCCCGTCGTGCGCGCCGTCACGTGTCGTCCCTCCCCCCGCTCGCCGGCGATGCTTTCGTCACCGCGAGTTGCACGATGCGCTCACACAGCGCACCGAAATCGAGTCCCATCGCCGCCGCGGCCTGAGGCAGCAAGCTCAATGGTGTCATCCCAGGCAGTGTGTTTGCCTCGAGACAGAAAAATTCACCGCGGTCCGTCATACGGAAGTCGATGCGCGCGTAGCCGTCAAGCTTGAGCGCGCGGAATGCAGCCAGCGCCAGCCGTTGAATTTCCGCCGTCTCCCTCGCCGAGAGCTTGGCCGGGAACTCCTCGCGCGCCATGCCAGGCGTGTATTTGCACTCGTAATCGTAAATCTCGTGACGCGGGAAAATTTCGCCGACCGGCAGCGCCTGGTCACCAAGCACGCTCACCGTCAGTTCTCTTCCCGGAACAAATCGCTCGATCATCACCTCGTCGTCGTACCGCAGTGCCTCCGTCACCGCCGGCGCGAGATCAGCGCCGGCACGGACCAACGAAAGACCAACGGTCGACCCTTGCTTCGACGGCTTGACGACCACCGGCCAGCCCAACTTCTTCTCGACCTGCTCGGCCTCCGGACGAGAGGCGGAGGCTTGGCTAACGAGCAGCCAGTCTGCCGTGGGCACACCGGCCGCGCGAAACAACACCTTCGACAGATCCTTGTCCATCGCGAGCGCGCTCGCCAGGTGACCGCTTCCCGTGTAGCGAACGCCGACCATGTCGAGCAGCGCCTGCACCGTTCCGTCTTCGCCGAAACCGCCGTGCAAGGCCAGAAAGACGACGTCCGCCTTGCGCACCGCGGGCAGCGCGCCGAGCGATGGCGACAGCGACGTCCGCGTCATCTGCTCGAGTGAGGACAGCGACGGAGGCGCCGGTTTCATCACGCCCGCATTCTCCATCACGCGTTCTTCGCCTTCGTCGATCACTCCCCGCGCCGGATCGAGCGACGTGACGTCGTGTCCAGCGTCCCGCAACGTCCGCGCAATGCGAAGTCCTGACGCCAGCGACACATCTCGCTCCGCCGACGTTCCACCCAGCAGCACCGTGATCTTCATGGGGGGAAGAATGGGCGCGCTCGGATGGTGCGGCAAGGTAGACCGCGCGGCTACATTGATGCCATGCACGTCACGCGGACCGCGGGTCACTGCCTCGACCATTCTGCCTCTGGTTCTCGCGCGCGACGCGTCGCCACGGGCGCGGTGCTTGCGACGCTCATCGTCGCCGGCGCCGGCTGCATCGATCGTGACACGGCGCAGAAAGCGATCGAGAGCGTGCAGGAATCGGCAGGCGTGCGGCCCGACAGCATGCCGGTGATGCTCAATGACAAGTCACCGTTCCTGTACCCCGCATCGCTCTACAAACAGCGCGTGCAGGCCAACGTGACATTGCGCATTCAGATCGATTCTACCGGCACGGTGGCGCCGGAGTCCACGACCGTCGTCGAATCGTCGGGATATCCGGCGCTCGACTCGGCTGCTGTGAGCGGCTCGCAATCGCTGCGCTTCCGGCCGGCAATGCTGCACGGCCAGCCGATGAGCATCTCGATTCTTCTGCCCGTGTTCTTCCGCCGGCCGGACATGCCGCCGCTCCCCGGCGACACCGTGCTGCACGACACGGCGCATTCCGCCCAACACCGTTCGCCATGACCACTACCTCCGCGTCCACCTCGATCCCGGCGGCCTCGATCGCAAGCCAGCGCAACCGGTTGCCTTACGACGACGTCCTGCAAACCATCGGATGGACGCCGCTCATCCGACTCAATCGGGTGACGCAAGGCATCGCGACGCCCGTCTATGGCAAGGCCGAGTTTTTCAATCCGGGCGGGAGCGTGAAAGATCGCATCGGTCTGCCGATCATCGAGCGGGCCGAGCGGGAAGGGAAACTCAAGCCCGGCGGCACCGTCGTCGAAGGCACGAGCGGAAACACGGGCATCGGGCTCGCGATCGCCGCGGCGCTCAAAGGGTACCAGTGCATCTTCACGATGCCCGACAAGATGTCGCAGGAAAAAGTGCGGCTGCTCAAGGCATTCGGCGCGGAGGTGATCGTCACGCCTACCGCGGTCCCTCCCGATCACCCGGACAACTACGTGATGATGGCCAAGCGCATCGCGTCCGAGGTGCCTAACGCAATCCTGGCCAATCAATTCTACAACGACGCGAATCCGCAGGCGCACTATGACACGACCGGACCGGAGCTCTGGGAGCAGACGGCCGGCCGCATTACGCATTTCGTCGCGTCAGCGGGCACGGGTGGCACCATCACCGGTACAGGCCGCTACTTGAAAGAGAAGAACCCGGCCATTCGCATCATCGCCGGCGATCCCGCCGGCTCGATTCTCGCCGAGTACTGGCGGAGCAAGGGCAAGAACCACATCGAAGGCACGCCGTACAAGGTCGAAGGGATCGGTCAGGACAAAGTACCGGGCACGCTGGACCTGGACCTCATCGACGACTACCGCACCGTGAGCGATCGCGACGCGTTCGCGATGGCGCGTCGACTGACCCGCGAAGAGGGCTTGTTCGTGGGCGGATCGTCCGGACTCATCGCGCACGTCGCGCTGCAGGTGGCACGCGAGGTGAACGACCCGCATGCGTTGGTCGTCACGTTCCTGTGCGACACGGGCGAGCGATATCTGTCCAAACTCTACAACGATGATTGGATGCGCGAGAACCAGCTGCTCGCTCCCGATCGCGTACGCATCGCGGATCTCCTCGGCGCCAAACCGGACCACGGCCCGACCGTCGTGTCCGTGGGAACAGGCGCCACCGTGCGCCAGGCGCTGCGCCTCATGAATCTGCACGACGTTTCGCAGCTCCCGGTCATCGAAGGCAACAACTGCGTCGGCTCGGTGAGTGAAGGCGTCGTGTCGGCCAAGGCGCTCGAGAACACGAAGCTCCTGGATGCGACGGTGAGCGATGTGATGGACGCGCCGTTTCCGTTAGTCGAGTCCGGCCAGTCGCTCGACAGCGTGGTGAAGCTGCTCACGAAGTCCAACCCGGCGGTGCTCGTGCGCAACCAGGAGCGCATCACGGGCATCGTGACGCGGTCCGACGTTCTGCAATTCCTCATGGCGCGATGACGGACGGTCACGGGCGGCGGGGTCGGGGACGAGGGCGCGGCACGAAGAACGGACGCAAGGCGGAGCTCGCCGATCGCAAGCAGCGCATCCTCACGCACGGCACCCCGTCGGTCACCTCGGGCATTGCCGACGCGATCGTCACCAAGGTCGAGAACGTTTTCTTCCTGACGGATCAGTCGGGCTGCGTCCCCATCGCACCGGGCCACGGGCTGGGGCTGTATTTCCACGATTGCCGCTACCTGCGCGGCTACGAAATGCTGTTAGGCAAAGAGCAGCCGACGGTCCTCGCCGCCACGACCGACGACGTCGGCCGCGGCGCCGTGCTCGAGCTGGCGAATCCCGACCTGCATCTCGGACGCGGCCGGCTGATTCCGCGCGAGACGGTGGGCATCCGGTGGACCCGCACGCTGCACGGCGACACGCCGGGCCTCGATGATGTGCTCGAGCTCCGGAACCTCGGCCTCGAACCGATCACGCTGCCGCTGACGCTCATGTTCGACGCCCGGTTCGAGGACCTGTTTGCCGTGCGCGGGCTCTTCCAGCAAACGTTAGGCAAACGCCACGCGCCGCGGTGGCGCGGCCGCTCGTTGACGCTGTCGTACGACGGACGCGACCACTGCCGCCGCTCGCTGGCCATCGCGTTCTCGCGTGCGCCCCAGCGCCGCGGCCGGCAGACGGCGCGGTTCGACATCCACCTGCCGCCGCGCCGCGCCGTGACGTTAGGCGTGACGCTGCGCATCGACGAGCGCGCGGCCACCGGCAGCGCCGGACGCGTCTCCGCGCGCAGACGCAGCACGCACCAGGCGGCGCCGCACCGCGCACTGGCGAAAACGCCGCGCACCAGCATCGCATCGGACTACCCGCTGCTCGACGCCGTGCTCGAGCGCTCGTTCGCCGACCTGCGCCTGCTCCGCAGCAGCATCAGCGGCGAGGAATACTATGCCGCCGGCCTCCCGTGGTTCGCGACGCTGTTCGGCCGCGATGCCGCCATCACCGCAATCCAGATGCTGGCGTACGAACCGCGCATCGCCGAGCAGACCGCGCGGCTCCTCGCCGTCTACCAGGCACACGACACGGATCAGTGGCGCGATGAACAGCCCGGCAAAATCCTGCACTCGATTCGCGTCGGCGAGATGGCACGACTCGGCCTCATCCCGCACACGCCGTACTACGGCTCGGTAGACGCCACGCCGTTGTTCCTCATCCTCATCGCGCGCCACGCGATGTGGACCGGCGATCTGTCGCTGTTCCGCGAGCTGCGCGACCACGTCGAGCTCGCGCTCACGTGGATGACCGACGGCGCGGACTCGAATGGCGATGGATACATCGACTACCTGAGCACGTCGGAGCACGGCCTGATCAACCAGGGCTGGAAGGATTCCGGCGACGCCATCGTGACGGCGTCCGGCAAGCTCGCATCTCCGCCCATCGCGCTGGCCGAGGTGCAGGGCTACGCGTTCCTCGCGCGCGTGCTGATCGCGGACCTGTACGACCGAGCGGGCGACCCGACGCGGGCCACCACCCTGCGCGCCGAGGCGGAAGCGCTCCGCGGCCGGTTCGAGCGCGACTTCTGGCTGGCCAAGTTAGGCTGCTACGCCCTCGCGCTCGAGCGCGACGATCGCCCGCTGTCGGTCGTGACGTCCAACGCCGGACAGGTGCTCTGGTCGCACATCGCCAAGCCGGCGCGCGCTCGCCGCGTCGCCAAGCGCTTGATGGAGCCGGACATGTTCTCGGGCTGGGGCATTCGCACGCTGTCGACGCAGGCGCGGCGATTCAATCCCGTGGGCTACCACCTGGGCACCGTGTGGCCGCACGACAACGCGCTCATCGCGACGGGCTTTCGCCACTATGGCCTCGACGCCGAAGCACGGCGCGTGTTCGCGGCGCTGCTGCGCACCGCCGCGTTCTTTCGCTCGTACCGGCTGCCCGAGGTGTTCGCCGGATTTTCGACGGCCGAGTTTCAGGCGCCGGTCCGGTTTCCGGTGGCGTGCCATCCGCAGGCGTGGGCCGCCGGGTCCATCCCGTACCTGTTGAGCACCCTGTTAGGCCTGGAGCCGGATGGATTCGCCGGACATCTGCGCGTCGTGCGGCCGACGCTGCCCGACGGCGTCGATCGCCTCGAGGTCCGCAACCTTCCGGTCGGCAGATCCCGGCTGTCGATCCGTTTCACGCGAACGAAGAAGCACCGCATCGCCGTGGACCTGGTGTCGGCGAGCGGCACGGTGGAGCTGGTGGTGGAGGAGCGCACCTGACGGCGCTCCGTTAGGCGGTGGGACGGCGGGCCGCCTCGACGAGCTCGGCCAGGCGGTCGAGCGCCTGGCGCGGCGTGAGGTCGTCGGGCTCGATGCCGCGCAGCATCTCGAGCGCGGGGTGCGGCGCCTCGGTGAACAACGCGAGCTGCTCCGCCGGCGCCGCACCGCGGCGCGCGACGACGAGGTGGCCTCCCTCGAGCCGGTGCAACACGTCGCGCGCGCGGGCGAGCACCGCCGACGGCAGACCCGCCAGCCGCCCGACCTCGATGCCGTACGACCGGTCGGCACCGCCCGGCGCCAGCGTGTGCAGAAACCGCACCTGGTCGCCGATCTCACGCACCAACACGTTATAGTTACGAACTGCTACTAATTCCTCGGCGAGTTGCGTCAGCTCGTGGTAGTGCGTCGCGAACACCGTCTTGCAACCCACGCGATCGTGCAGGTGCTCGCTCACCGCCCACGCGATCGACACGCCGTCGTACGTGGACGTGCCGCGACCGATCTCGTCCAGCAGCACCAGACTGCGGCGCGTCGCCGTGTGCAGGATCGCGCTCGTCTCCGCCATCTCGACCATGAACGTCGACTGCCCCCGCACCAGGTTGTCGCTCGCTCCAACGCGCGTGAACACGCGGTCGGCGATCCCGATCCGCGCGCGCGACGCGGGCACGAAGCTCCCCATCTGCGCCATGAGCACGATGAGCCCGATCTGCCGCAGAATGGTCGACTTGCCCGCCATGTTCGGACCGGTGAGGATGATGACGCGGGCTTGTTCGTCGAGCGACAGGTCGTTCGGGATGAACTTGTCGCGCGGCATCATCCGCTCGACCACCGGATGGCGGCCGGCCACGATCTCGAGGCCGAAGTCATCGGTCATCGACGGCCTAACGTAACCTTCCCGCTCGGCGACCTCGGCCAGCCCGGCGAGCACGTCGAGCGCGGCGACGAGCCCCGCGGCGCGCTGCAGGCGCGACACCTCTGCGCCCGCCCGCGCACGCAGGGCGTCGAACAGCGCGCGCTCCCGCACCTCGAGCCGCTCCGACGCCGTCAACACTTTCTCCTCGTACTCCTTGAGCTCCGGCGTCACGTAGCGCTCTTCGCCGGCCAGGGTCTGGCGCCGCTGATAATGCTCCGGCACGAGGTGCCGATTGGCGTTCGTGACCGCGATGTAGTAGCCGAACACTTTGTTGTAGCCGACCTTGAGCGACGCGATGCCGGTGCGCTCGCGCTCCGCCGTCTGGATGCGCGCGATCGCGTCCTTGCTCCCGTCGCGCAGCGCGCGCAGCTCGTCGAGCTCGGGGTCGACCCCATCGCGAATGGCGCGCTCTTCGCCGACGGCCGCGGGCGGGGCATCGACGAGCGTGGCCGCGATGTCCGACGCGAGGTCCGCGCACGAATCCCAGCGCGCGAGCATGTTCGCCACGAGCGCCGAGGCGGCGACGCGCCGCGCGGCCTGCTCGACGGCGGGCAGCGCACCGAGCGACCTGCCTAACGCGCCGATCTCGCGCGGTGTGGCGCGGTCCGCGGCCGCTTTCCCCGCCAGACGCTCCACGTCGCGCACGCCGTCGAGCGCGCTGCGGAGCGCCGCGCGCGCCAGCGCGTCCGACGCGAGCGCGGCCACCGCGTCCAGTCGCGCGTCGATCGCGTCGCGTTGGGCCAGCGGCGCCAGCAGCCACTGACGCAGCAGGCGCGCGCCCATCGGCGTCGTCGTGCGGTCCAACACGGCGAGCAGCGTGCCCGCGGTGCCGCCGCCGCGCAACGATTCCACCAGCTCGAGATTGCGGCGGGTCATGTCGTCGAGCGGCATCGAGGCGCCGTCGCGCTCGACGATCGGCGCCGCGAGGTGCGGCAGGCCGGATGGTTGCAGCTGCCTGAGGTAGCGCACGAGCGCTCCGGCGGCGCCGACGGCCGGCGCGTCGTCTGCGCCGATGCCGAAGCCCTCCAGCGACGCGACACCGTATTGGCGCGCGAGATCGCTCGATGCGAGCGCCGGCTCGAACTCCCACGCCTCCCGCTCGGTGACTAACGCATCTTCATCGCGCGACGACGCCGCGCGGAGCGCGGCCGCGGGCGATCCGCGCGGCACCAGGATCTCGCTCGGCGCGAGCCGCGCCAGGACCGCCGCCGCATCGGCGGCGTTCGACCGGATGAGTCGCAGCTCGCCCGTCGACAGATCCGCGGCCGCGCTGCCGATCGCGCCCTTGCTGTCGAACACGGCGCACAGATAGTTGTTGAGCGCACCGTCGAGCAGATCATCCGAGAATGCGGCGCCCGGCGTGATGGTCTCCACCACCTCACGGCGCACGATGCCCTTCGCCAGCTTCGGATCTTCGACCTGTTCGCAGATCGCCACCCGATGGCCCTGCTCGACGAGGCGGCGCAGATACTCGTTGAGCGCTTTCACCGGCACGCCCGCCAGCGGCACCTCGGCGGCGCCGCCGTTGTTGCGGCTCGTCAGCGTTAGGCCGAGGGCGCGCGAGCCGAGCTCGGCGTCCTCGTAGACCATCTCGTAGAAGTCACCCATCCGAAAGAGCAGGATCGCGTCCTGGTGACGCGCCTTGATCTCCCGGTACTGCTGCATCAACGGCGTGGCCGTCTCGCCGCTCACGGCGTCTCCGCGCTGGTGACGTACGCGCTGAGCTTCCTGGCCCGCAGCGCACGCGCCGCCGCCTCGGCCTCGGCGCGCGTGGCGTACCGGCCGACGCGCACGCGGAACGGCTTCGCCGTGCCCACCACCCGCGCCGGATAGCCGCGCGTCACGAGGACGTCGCGCAAACCGTTGGCCGACGCGAGCGTGGAGAACGCAGCCACCTGGACCGTATACCGTCCATGCGCCGACGTCGCTGTCGCCGCCGGCGGCGCTGCGTTAGGCGCCCGCGGCGCCGGATGGGCGGCCGATTGCGGCGGCGCCGCCTGGGCCTTGGCCGTCGTGTCCACGCCCTGGCACCGCTGGCCCAGGTATCCGATCTGATTCGCCAACTCCACCTCGCTCGGTGGCGTTAGGCGCGAGGCGTCCGCCAACCGGGCGCAGCCGGCGGCGAGATTCCCCTCGTCCAGCAGCGTGCGCGCCACCCAGAACTCCGCGCGCCCGCGATTGGGACTTTCCGGGTGTTCGACCACGATCCGCTGCAGATGCGCCACCGCCTGATCGCGGTCGCCGCGCGCCAGCTCGAGCTGGGCCAGACGCATCAAGGCGTCGGCGCTGCGCGCCGAAGCCGGGTAGGTCACGATGATCGTACGGAGATCGCGCTCGGCGTCCGCCGCCGTCGCCGCCACCACGGCACGCCAATACAACGCGTTCACGTACTCGGCCGACCCGGGGGGCGCGGAATCGAGCTTCTGCCTAACCAGCGCCCGCGCGGAATCGCCGCGACCCTCCGCGGCGAGTCGCTGCGCGGCGCGGAAGATCGTGTCGCCGCCCGTCGAGTCGCTGCGCGCAGCGTCCGGGGGGACCGAATCGGCATGCGCGGACGCTGGACGCGTACCGCTGACCGCCGCGGTATCCGCACGCACGGAGTCCGCGTGCACCGTGTCCGTGCTCTGCCCGCACAGAACCGCCGGCGCCAGCAGCATCAGACCCACGACACAGCGTATCGTCATGACGCTCGGAGCAGGAGTTAGGCGACGGCGGCGCGCCGTCGCGCCGGACGCTCGTCCATCACGCACATCGACAACACGAGTCTCGCCAGGATCTCTTCGTCCGCCGACACCCGCGTTTCTTTGAGCGCGATGTCGGCGGCCAGCAGCGCCTCCATGGCGTGGTCGAGCGCGGCATCGTCCCACGCGTCGATGGATGATGCCCACGATTTCACCGCCTCGCCCCACGGACGTCCCGTGTACGCGCCGCCCGCGCTCTTGAGCAGATCGTAGTACTCGCCCGAGAGTCGCCCCACCGACGTCCCGCGTGCGCGCATCGCGCGCCCCCACGCCAACGCCTGCGTCTGCGTCGTCAGCGCCATGACGATCTGCACCGCGGACACCTTCGGCTGGTCGAGCACGTGCGCCAGGAGCGCCAACGCGCGCGGCGCGTCGCGCCGCCCCACCGCATCCAGAAAGTCGCCTAACGTCTCCCCGCGCCGCACGCCCACGACCGCCGAAACGGCCGCTTCGTCGATCACACCGCCGTTGGTGTAGCTGGCGAGCTTGTCGAGCTCGCCCGCCAGCGCACCGAGATCGTTGCCCGCGTGCTCGAACAGCAGCGCCGCCGCCGCATCAGTGACCGACACGCCTAACACAGAGCTCGCATGGTGCACGATCCACTTCGGCACGCGATTGCCCGTCAACGGCTCCGTCTCGAGAGAAAACGTCCGCTGGACCAGCACGCGATCCGGCTTGCCGCGGTCCGGCGGGCCGAAAACCAGCACGAGGATGATGTCCGACGCAGCGTCCTTGGACGCGCCCTGCTGGAGAAACAGGTCTACCGCCGCACGCGCATCCTTGCGCAGCGATGCCGCATCGCGGATGAGCACCACGCGACGCTCCGCCATCATCGGCGGAGTCGCCAGGAGCGACGCGAGCGCCTCGGCGTCCACCGATGCTGCGTCTCGAATGTCGAGATTGAAATCGCGGGTTGCCGCATCGAGCGCCGCAGCCAGAAGCTGCCGCACCGCAGCATCCTTCAAAAACTCTTCCTCGCCGTGAATGCTGTATGCGCGCTCGAAGGAGCGTGAGGCGAGAGACTTATAGAAGGCGCGGTCGTCCGGCATAGCGGCGAATATAACGCGCGCGGCCTGCTACCGTCCCAGTTCCTCCGCCGCGAAGTGCTCTTGTGCTTGTTCCGCCATCATCGCGGCAGGCCAGACGGGAAGACCCATCGATGCCGATGCAACGAACGCCGAGTTGACGCCGGCAGGTGGCGCGCTCGGCGCCATCGGCGGACGCACCGCAACGACGGGCGGCAGACGCAAATCGCGCGCGGGTTTGGCGACGTCGAACACCATGGCCGCGAGAAAGCCCACGACGACGACGCTCGCCGCGGTCGCCAAAAACGATCCGACGCCCGGACCGCGGAAGACCTCCGCGCGGGCGTCGAGCTCTCGAGCCGCCACCAGCTTTTGATTCAAACGATCGAGAAAATCTGCCGAGGGCTCGACCGCGGGCAAATTGCGCAGCACCAGCAACCCGCGGCGTATCGCGGTGTCGTAACGCGAGCAACGCACACATTCCGTGAGATGCAATTGCATCTCGACGATAGCGTGCGCCGAGAGCGTATCATCCAGAAACGCCGGGTGTAAATCTCGAAACTCTCGACACATCATAGACGCGGCCAACCTCCCCGTTCCCTCACGACTCGCATGGGATACCCGAGCGCAGTGGCGGGGTTCCGGTATCAAGGATGGAGGCGGAATTGAGCCCCCGGAAGAGGCCCTAACCGAAGGCCCGGCTCCACAAAAAATCCCCAGTTGTGGATGTACGGGGTGCGGGAAATGCAGCCGCTATCGGAATGCGGCGCGCCGCCGACAGGGCGAGCTGCGCGGCCGCGTGACTGAGGCCGCTTGCTGGGAAACGTCGCGCTCGCTGAAGCCGTGGCGATCGCGGCGAACACTGGTATGCAATGCGCGACGGCCCCATACCGGCCGGAGCTGGCGACGCAACCCAATCGCCCCGATGTCTGCCTGCCAAAGACATCTCCTGCCGAGCTCCCGACCGTGCGGGCGCGCGCAAGGAGGCATCGTATGAGCACCCCAATCGGCGTGTCGCACGAACACGCAGTCGTTCACGAGGCCGAGAGTGCCGCGGCCACCGAATCGATCACCGGAGCGATCGCAGTCGTGCTGGCCATTCTGGGCCTGATCGGCGTGTTGTCCGGCGTCTTCGCCGCGGTGTCGACGATTGCCGTCGGCGTCGCTCTGGCGGTGGCCGGCAGTGCGCTGGCGACCCACTATGGAAAGACGCTGCGCACCAACGACCTCGTCTACGAGCGCCATGAAGGCGAACGCGGGATGCGGATGGAAGCGCTCGCTGCAGTCGCCGGCGTGGTGTTAGGCATCCTCGCGCTCATCGGCGTGAGCGCGCTCACGCTCCTGCCCGTCGCGGCGATCGTGTTGGGCGGCGCACTGCTCATGGTCGGCGGCTCGGCATCACGGGTCGAATCGCTCATGCGGTCGGAAATCGTCAGCGGCTCGCGCGGTATGCTCGAACACGCGCCCTACGTCGCCACGGGATCGGATCTCCTGGTGGGCGTCGGCGCCGTCGTGTTAGGCATCCTGGGCCTGAGCGGCCATAATCCGCAAACGCTGACACTGATTGCGATGCTGGGCATCGGCGCCGCGGTGCTGCTCAACGGGTCGACCATCGCGACGCGACTATTCGGCCTGGTCAGTTGAGCATCAAACGCAACGGGCGGAGCCGATGCTGGCCCCGCCCGCTGCGCTCCCCACCCACCCCGAACGCTACCGAAGCGCCGGCTCGATGATCGCCGCAAACGCGTTGCGCGCGCGATTCAACCGCGACTTCACCGTCCCCAAGTTGCAGCCCGTGATTTCCGCAATCTCCTCGTAGGACTTGCCCTCGAGCTCCCGAAGAATGAACACCTGCCGATGATGCTCGGGCAGCTGCGCCACCGAGCTCTCGACCAGCTCGCGCAGATGCCGCTTTCGATAGAGGTCGTCGGGCCGCGATACGTGATCCTCGAATTGCAGCGGCCGATCGTCGTCCTGCCAGTTCTTCCGAATCGTTTGGAAAAACACCAGCGGACTCCTGGAACGATTGCGCAACTCGTTCTTCGCCAGGTTCGACGCAATGGTGTAAACCCACGTCGAGAACTTCTTCGAGCGATCGAACCGATGCAGGTGCCGGTACACCCGGATGAAGACCTCTTGCACGAGATCTTCCGCGCGCTCGCGATCCCCGATGGTGCGGTAGATGAAGTTGAGCAGCCGGGTCTGGTAGCGTTCGACCAGCACCTGGAAGGCGCGCTCCTCGCCGCTCAGGAACTCGGTTACCAGCGCCGAGTCATCCAGAGCATGCAGTCGCTCACGTACCGGAACCGGCGACTCGATGGCGTGCCTCAGTGCAACGTCAGCCATTGCTGCTCCCCAATCATTGAAGGGTTCGCGCTCTCCGAGAGACGAAGCGCCAAGCGGCCGTGCACACATTCCGTCCCGTCACTCGAAAAAGCATGCCCCGTGCCCGCCGAACCGCTTCAACTGAATAACGCCTAAGTCACTCTGATACCAAGACTTCCATGATTGCTGCGGTAAATCGAGAGACCGGCCGTGCCCTGTCGTCGTGTCTACTTTCTGAGACGAAAAGCCCGATACTATGGGACACGTTCGCCGACTGTGGGGTAGTAGTGCGCCGCACGAGCACGACTGGTTTGACCAACCCACGCCGCGAACAGTTGCCGTCAGGAACCCAGCCGAAAACCGGCGACATACAACAGGGTCAGCGCGGTTTTGGCGTCCACGATCTCGCTGTCGCGCACCATCTCGAGCGCGCGCGACAGTGACACGGTCACCGTCTCGACGAACTCGTCGGCCTCCAGGCGCGCTTCGCCACGCGACAGGCCGGACGCCATGAACGCGTGGATGCGCTCGTCCGTGAAGCCCGGCGTCGTGTAGAACGTGTACACGTGCTCGAGCCGCTCGGCCGTGCACCCGGCTTCTTCCCGGAGCTCGCGGCGTGCACACGCCTCGGGCGACTCGCCCGGCTCCAGTCGTCCTGCCGGACACTCGATCACGAAGCCGCGGGCTGCGTAACGGTATTGCCGAATGAGCAGGACCTGCGGGTCTTCACCGGCCGGATCGCTCAGGAACGGCAGCACGAGACTCGCACCGGGGTGACGAACCATCTCGAGCTCGCCCACCGAGCCATCGGGAAAGCGAACCGTGTCGACGTCGAGGTTGACCACGTGGCCGCTGTAGCGTCGCGTCGTCGAGACCTGTCCGGGGTCGGCCATGCGTCAGTCCCCGGAGATTTCGACGCCATCGGCGCCGTACTCGAGCATCGGCCCCAGCGCCATCGCAGCGAGGGGCGCCCTGATTTGCGACGCGTCGCCGACGACCACGACCTGCAGCGCATCCGGGTGCAGGTAGCGTTGGGCAGCGTCCAGCACGTCGGCGGTGCTCACGGCGCGCACCGCGTCGCGGGACGTGTCGAAGTAATCGATGGGCAGCTCGTACGCGGCGAGCGCGGCAAGCGCGAGCGCGATGGCGTCCGTCGTTTCGTACTTGATCGGAAACACGCCGCCCAGGTAGCTCGTGGCCAACGACAATTCGTCGGCGGAAATGGGCGCGGCGCGAATACGATCGATCTCCAACAGTATTTCGCGCGCCGCGTCCGCGGTGACGTCGTTCTCGACGGCGGTCGACACGACGAACGGCCCGGCGCCGCGCCGCCAGGCGAAGCCGGAGAACGCCCCGTACGTGTACGCGTGCGCTTCGCGCAGGTTCAGGTTGATGCGCGACGAGAACAGTCCGCCTAACACAGCGTTCATCACCATCACCCGAAAATAGTCCGGGTGCCGGCGCGGCAGTCCGATGTGCCCAACGCGGAGCTCCGACTGCGGCGCATCCGCCTTGCGCACGAGGTGCGCCGCCCGCGTGCGGCGCGCCGGCGCATCGGCGGGCGGCGCAGTCGGCGACACGACACCATCCCAGCCGCCGAACGTGCGCGTCGCGATCGAAACACCTTCGTCGACGCTCACGTCTCCGACGAGCACGAACGTCGATCCGCGCGGCCGATAGCGCTCGGTGTAGAATCGCCGCACATCATCCCGGGTCAGCGTGGCGACGGTGTCCGATCCGCCTTCTTCCGGCCGCGCGTAGCGCGAGAACGGGTCGTACACGAAGCGGGCAAACATCTCGTCGGCCAGGCCGCGCGGCTCCGTGCGCATCTGGAGCAGATCGGCGAGTCGCTCGGCGCGCAGCCGCGCGATGTCGCGCTCGGGAAACGACGGCGCGAGCGCCAGCTCGCCGAGGAGCGCGATGGCCGGTTCGACGTGTTCGCGCAGCACCGTCACGCCGGCGTTTGCCGTGTCCCAGTCCGCACCGGAGAACACGCTCGCGCCCAACCGCTCGAATTGCTCGGTGAGCGCGTTGCCGTCGCGCTGCAGGGTTCCCTCGAGGAGCCCCCGCGCCGTGAGATTCGCCACGCCGTCGCGACCTGCCGGCTCGGTCGACGCGCCGGCGTCGACGAGCAGCGGCGCCGTCACGACCGGCAGCGTGCGCACGGGCGCGACGATCACGCGCAGGCCGTTGTCGAGCGTCACGATTTCGAAGCGCGGAAAGCGGTAGGGCTTGGGCGCCGCCGCGACGGGACGCGGCCGGGCCGCGGGCGCTCCGCCTAACGCAATCGACGCGTGCTTCACCGCGCCGCTCCGCTGGCCGCCTCGGCTTCGTCGGGCTCGCCTTCCTCGCCGTGTTTGGGCACGTAGAGCAGGACCGCGCGGTTGTCCGTGCCTAACCGCTCGCGGGCGAACGCGTTCACGCGCTCCACGGTCACGGCCCGATAGCGATCCGTCTGCTCGTTGAGGAGGCGCGGGTCGTCGAACATCGCCGCGAACATCGAGAGTTTGTCGGCCCGTTCGCCCGCCGATTGCAGCGATGTCACGAACGCCGTCTCGATCAGCGCGATCGCGCGCTCGACCTCGGCACCCGTCACGCCGTCGCGACGCACCGCGTCGACCACCTGCGTGACCCCGGCCTCGAGCGCGTCGCTCGACACTTCGGGTCGCGCCGTCGCGTCGATCACCAACAGGTCGGCGCCCTGCGACAGATCGAACGTGAACGCCGTCGCCTCGCTCGCGATTTCGCTCTGCCGCACCAGCACGCGTTGCAACCGGCTCGACTTGCCGAGTCCCAGGATCGCGCCTAACACGCTGCCGGCGTAGTACTCATCGCTCCCGAAGACCGGCGCCCGGAATGCAAGGAACAACCGCGGCACCATCACCGTATCCGGCACCACCTCGCGATGCGTCGCACCGAAGCGGGGCGGGAGCGTCATGTCCGCGAGCGGCGGAACGGGCGACGCCCCCCGCGGGATCGCTCCGAAGTGCTGCTCGACCAGCGCACGCGCCTGGGCCGGCTCGAAATCGCCGGCGATGGACAACACCGCGTTGTCGGGCCGATAGAACGTCGAGAAGAATTGCGCGATGTCCTCGAGGCTTGCCGCCGACAAATCTTCCATCGAGCCGATGAGCGAGTGATGGAACGGATGCGTCGGCGGATAGGTGAGAGCGGGAAGGCGTTCGGACCACGTTCCGTACGGCTGGTTGTCCATGCTCCAGCGCCGCTCGTTCTTCACCACGTCGCGCTGCGTGTCGAGCTTCTGCTGCGTCATTGCGGGCAGCAACGCGCCCATGCGGTCTGCCTCCAACCACAGTGCGAGCGCTAGCTCGTTTGACGGAACGGTTTCGTAGTAGTTCGTTCGATCCAGCCACGTGGACCCGTTGAGCGTGCCACCCGCGCGCTGGATGAGCTCGAAGTGCTCGTTGGCCTGGACGTGCTCCGAGCCCTGGAACAACATGTGTTCGAACAGGTGGGCGAATCCGGTTCGCCCGAGGCGTTCATTGGCCGATCCGACGCGGTACCACAGGTTCACGGCGACGATGGGCGCCCGGTGATCCTCCGACAGGGTGACGACGAGGCCGTTGGACAGACGATAGCTCTCGATCGGAATGCGCATACGCGAAACTTGCACGACGCGGTCGAGACGGGAAACCCCGACGCGCGCGTACGTTCGCGCTCTCGTGCTTGACATGATCTGGAGGGTACGTCATGTTCACGATCCCCAAGACCCCCGTGTGAGGCGCGTCCCCGTGGCGTGCCTCACAGTGTCGGGTGGAGGGACGTGCGTGGCTCCGTCGCGATTTCTTCCACGCGGTCGCGTGTGCGGTCTTCAACCACTTTGGTACGGAGGTGGGTCCCATGGCAGCGGAATTCTATATCGGTGAATCCCTGATCGGCGACGGGAACGAGGTGGCGCACATCGATCTCATCATCGGCTCCAAATCGGGACATGCGGGGCAGGCGTTTGTCAACGCGCTGTCGAACAACAAGGACGGGTTCACGAGCCTGCTCGCCGTCGTCACGCCGAATCTCGCGGCCAAGCCCGACACCATCCTGTTCAACAAGGTCACGATCAAGGGAGCGAAGCAGGCGGTGCAGATGTTCGGACCGGCACAGGCCGCCGTCGCCCGTGCGATTGTCGACTCCGTCTCGTCCGGCGTGATTCCGCGCGACAAGGTCGATGACTACTGCGTCCTCGTCGGCGTGTTCATCCATTGGGACGCCAAGGACGACAAGAAAATCTTCGACTTCAACTACCGGGCGACCAAGCAGGCACTCGAGCGCGCGCTCAAAGGTCAGCCGCGTATCGACGACGTGATCGCCGGCGAGAAGACGGCCCGTCACCCCTTCGCCAGCGGCGCGGAAGGCTAATTGCAGGCCTGGGCCGCGCGCGCACATCGCTGCGCACGCGGTCCTCGCAAGCTGGTACGAACACGACACACGGGGCGCTCAGTGGCGCCCCGTGTTCATCGATGGGTGCCCGCATGAAAAAACTCCTCCTTCAGCTCGATTCGAATCGCCTGCCCAGCGCCTTCGACGAGGTCGTCGCATACGACGCGGGCGCGGATGTGGTGATGCAGCGCGGCGGTGTGACGGCGGCCGACGTTCGGGATCTCATTCACGGGTGCATCTTCACCCGCGGCCCCAAGGATCTGCGCAACACCGCCGTGTTCATCGGCGGCAGCGACATGTCCGCTGGAGAAGCATTGCTCGCCGCCGCACAGAAATCGCTCTTCGGACCGTTCAAGGTGTCGATGATGCTCGACTCGAACGGCTCCAACACGACTGCGGTTGCCGCCGTCATCAAGATCACACGGGCGGCGCGCGACGTGCGCGGAAAGAAAGTGTTGGTCACCGCCGGCACGGGTCCGGTGGGGGCGCGCGCGGCGGGACTGCTCGCCAAGGCCGGCGCGTTGGTCACGATCACATCGCGACGCGAAGAGGAGGGCGAAAAAGCGCGGTCGGGCATCGCGTCCCGTTTCGGCGGCACGGTCGCGATGGTCTGCATGCGCGACGCATCCGAAGCCGGGCACGTGCTCGACACGGTCACGCCGGAGATTCTCCTCAACACGGGACCCGCGGGCGTGCTTCTCGTGCCGCGCGATGCGTGGTCCGCGCGCCGGGGACTGGCGGTGGCGTGCGACCTCAACGCCGTGCCACCGTTAGGCATCGAGGGCATCGAGGTGAACGACGACGGCAAGGACCGCGGCGGTGTGACGGCCTTCGGCGCCATCGGCGTGGGCGGCTTCAAGATGAAAGTGCACAAGGCCTGCATCGCCCGCCTCTTCGAGAACAACGACGCCATCCTCGACGCCGAGACCATCGCCGAGCTCGCCGCGGGCCTCCCGGCCTAACGGACGAGCGAGCGCCGCGACCGCATGTCCCGCACGCTCGGCATCGATCCGGGTACGATCACCATCGACGTCTGCGGGCTGGACAACGGCGCGGTCTACCTCGACCGCTCGCTGCCGACCGCCGATGCGCTGGCCGATGTGCCTGGATTCATCGCATTGCTCCGGGAGGCGCGCGCCTCGCTCATTGCCGGCCCGTCGGGCTACGGTCTGCCCCTCGTCCCCGTCGAACGCGCCACCGAAACCGACCTGCGTCTCGCATACCTCGCGGCGGCCGACGACCACGGAGGCATCGGCGGCCTGCGCGTCCTCGCGCGCGCCATGCGCGACGCGCAGCTGCCCGTGCTGTTCACGCCCGGCGTCATCCACCTCGCCTCGGTGCCGGCCGCGCGAAAAATCAATCGCGTCGACATGGGCACCGCCGACAAGGTCTGCGCGGCCGCGCTGGGCGTGCACGACCAGGCGAGGCGCCGCGGATGCTCGTACGGCGACGTCTCGTTCATCCTGCTCGAGTTAGGCGGCGCGTTCTCGGCTGCCGTCGCCGTGCGCGATGGACGCATCGTCGACGGCATGGGCGGCACCGCCGGCCCGATGGGCGCGCGCGCCGCGGGCGCCCTCGACGGCGAAGTGGCGTTTCTCGCCGGCGCCATCGGCAAGACCATGCTGTTCGCCGGCGGCGCGGCCAGCATCATCGGAGCGACAGCGAACCTGGCCGAACATCTCGCGGCGCCGAACACCGAACCCGAGCGCACCGCGCGCGACGCGCTGCTCGAGAGCGCCGTGAAGGCCGTCGCGGCGCTGTGCACGGTCGTACCGAGTCCGCACGAGATCCTGCTGTCCGGCCGCCTAACGCACGCCGAGGCGATCGCCCGCGAGCTGCGGCTGCGCTTGAGCCCGTTCGCGCCGGTGCATCGCCTCACCGGGTTCGCGCGCGTGGCCAAAGAAGCCGCGCAGGGCGCCGCGCTCATCGCCGACGGACTCGCCGGCGGCCCGAACGAAACCCTGGTGAACGCCCTCGGGTTGCGCGAGTCCTCCGGCACCGTGCTCGACCACCTGTTCTTCGTCACCCCGGATGCCGCGCGCCGCCGCCTCGGCGTTGACTGACCCCCCCTCCGGTCGCACCGGCGCCGGCGCGCGAGGAGCGCGCAGCGTCGTGATCGCCGGCTTCTCGACGCGCGCGCTCGTCGAGTCGGCGACCGCGGCGGGATTCACGGCAGCATCGGTGGACGCCTTCGCCGACCTCGACAACCGCGGAACGCCCGCCGTCGCCGTCCGCCCGGACGGCCCGGGCCCCCGACGGTACGACGTGTTAGGCATCGCCCGCGCCGCCGCGGGAATCGCGGGCCAATCGGTCGCCTACGTCGCCAGCTTCGAGAACCGCCCGGACGCCGTCCGCGTTCTCGCGCGCGGCAGACGGCTCCTCGGCAACCCGCCCGGCGTGCTGATGCGGGCGCGGTCACCGTCGCTCGTATCCGCCTTGATGCGCGAGCACGGATTCATTGCACCCGACATCCGGTTGCGAGCCGGTCGCCAGATTCGCCGCCATTCGTGGCTCGCCAAGCCCTTCGCGTCCGGCGGGGGCCACGGCATCACTCGCTGGCGCCGCGGCGACACACTGGGCCGTAGCCACTTCTTGCAGCAGCACATTCGCGGTGTCCCCGGGTCTCTCGTCTTCGTCGCCGACGGCCGGCACGCTGTGCCGTTCGGGTTCAGCCGGCAGCTCGTGGGCGAAGCCGAATTCGGCGCCGCGGGATTCGCATACTGCGGGAGCATCCTTGTCCCGGCCGACTCGACGTCGTTTCCCAAGGCCGATGTGGTGTTCGACACCGCGTGCAACATCGCCGACGTGCTCGCTCGAGAGCTCCGCCTTGTGGGAGTCAATGGGATCGACTTCATTGCGCGGGACGGCACGCCATTCGTGACGGAGGTCAATCCGCGATACACCGCCTCGATGGAGCTTGCC
>DAHUXU010000484.1 GCA_027307005.1 Gemmatimonadota bacterium | reverse complement strand
GCGCGCAGCACCTCGTCGCGCGTGTTGTAGCAGTGGGGCGAGAGGCGAATGCATCCCTCGCGAACCGCGTGCGTCACGTGCGCGCGCGTGAGCCGCTCGGCTGCGGCGCCGAGATCGGCGGGCGCGAGCGCAATGATGCCGGCGCGGTGCGCGCGATCGGCCGGCGTCACCAGCCGCACATCGGTGCGTCCATCCGCCCACTCGAGCGCGGCATCCACGAGCGCATTCACCGCGCGCTCGACATCGGCGGGTCCGAGATCGTGCAGCAGCTCGAGGCTCGCATTGAAGCCGGCGAAATCCTGGAACGGCAGTGTGATCACCTCGAAGCGGCGCGCATCGTCGAGGTAGCCGAACTGGTAGTCCACGAGGTGCGCGAAGTCCAACGACGCGCGCATCGAGAGCCAGCCCACGTCGCCGGGTTCGAGCGTGCGCGCGAGCTCGTCGCGCACATAGAGGAATCCGGAACCCCATGGCGACAGCAGCCACTTCTGTCCCCCGCACGCGAGCAGGTCGATGTGGCAGGCGGTCACGTCCAACGTGGCCGCGCCTAACCCCTGGATCGCGTCGACGACGAGCCAGATGCCGCGCTCGCGGCAGAGGCGTCCGATGGTGGCGAGATCGGTGCGGAATCCCGTCGAGAACTGCACCCACGACACCGCCACGACTTTCACGTGCGGGTGGTCGAGCGCCGCGATGAGCGCGCGCTCATCGGGTACGCCGTTGGCATCGGTGGCGAGGCGCAGGGTGCGGATGCCGCGCCGCTCGAGCGCCATCCACGGATAGACGTTCGCGGGAAACTCGCGATCGAACCCGACGACGATGTCGCCCGTTTCGAGGGGCAGCGCGCGCGCCGCGACGTTGATCCCGTACGACGTGTTCACCATGCACGCGATCTCCGACGGCGACGCATTGATGAGTCTCGCCACGAGCTCGCGCGTGTGGGCGACGGTATCGAACTCGTCCTTGTCCGTTAGGCGATAGGGTTCGGCGCGGAGGGCGTTGAACGCGGCCATCGCGCGCACGGTGCGATCGGGCAGCGGCCCGGTGGAGGCATTGTTGAGATAGATGGTGGACCCGCGTTCGGTCCAGGGGAATTCCTGCGCACGGAGGCGCGCGACATCGAAGGTCATACCAGTTGGGCCTTGGCCGGCGCGCGCTCGCGGGCGGCGAGGAATCGAGGGTCGAGGGCGTCGCGCAGCGCGTCACCCACCAGATTGAAGCCGAGGACGGCCGCGCCGATGGCGAGGCCCGGAAACACCGACGTCCACGGCGCGGTGCGGAGCTGCAGCAGGTCGCGCGCATCGGCGATCATCGATCCCCAGCTGGGCGTGGGCGGCTGCACGCCCAACCCGAGGAACGAGAGCGCGGCTTCGGCCATGATCGCGCCGGCGATGCCCAACGTGCCGGCGATGATCACCGGCGCGATGCAGTTGGGCAGCAGGTGCTGCCCGATGATGCGCCGGTCGGTCGCGCCTAACGCGCGCGCCGCGTGGACGAACTCGAGCTGCCGCGTCACGAGCACCTGGCCGCGCACGATGCGGGCCATGCCCGCCCAACCGACGACGCCGATGGTGACGAACACCGTCGTCAGCGACGGCTGGAGCGCCGCGGCCATGGCGATGAGCAAGAGCAGCGTCGGGAAGGCGAGGGTGATGTCGGCAAGTCGCATGATCGTTTCATCGACCCACCGGCCGTAAAACCCGCTCACGAGACCAAGCGTGACGCCCAACGTGAGCGCGATCGCCTGCGACACGATGCCGACGGTGAGCGAGATCCGCGCGCCGAAGACGATGCGCGCCCATACGTCGCGACCTTGATAGTCGGTGCCCATCCAGTGCGCGAACGAAGGTCGCTGGAGTTGGCCGGCGAGGTCGATGGCCGTGGGATCGTACCGCGCGACCAAGGGCGCCAGCGCCGCGAGCAGCACCAGCACGATCACGGTGACCAGGCCGAGCATGGCGCGCGGATCCGCGCGCAGCCGGCGCCACAACAGAAGGAGCACGGTGTCGTAACCTACGTCGTGGGCAGCGTACTATGCCATACCGAAGCACGGCGTCGCTCGGGATCCAGTCGAGGACATCCCGCCGTGCTCCTAACCCACCGGATCACGGAGCGCCGACGGCGTATCGGGCGGCTGCTGCTTCCAGCGCCGGTGATGCCAGAAGTACTGCTCGGGCGCGAGCCGGATGTGCCGCTCGAGCACGGCGGTGTACGCGGCAACCACCGCGTCCACATCCCGCTCGAGATGCCCGGTGTGGGCGACGGGAATGTCCTCGATCAGCAAGTGGTACCGGCCGTTGGGCTGGCGCAGCGCCGTCCCGAACACGAGCGGCGCATCGAACCGCAGCGCGAACACCGCGGCGCCGCGCGGCGTCTTGGCTGGGCGCCCGAAGAAGTCGACGTACGTGGACGCGATGTTGAGTCCGGCCTGATCGACGAGGATGCCGACCATGCCATTGTCGCGCAGGGTGCGCGGGGTGCGCCGCACCGATTCGCGATCGCGCACGACGGTTAGGCCCAAGCGCGAGCGGACGCGGCTCACGTACGCATCGAAGAGCGGATTTCCCATGCGGCGGATCACCGCGTCGACGTGGATGCCGCGCGCGGCGACGTACGCGGCGCAGAGCTCCCAGTTGCCGAGGTGGCCCGAGGCGGCGATGAGCCCTTTGCCCAACGCAAGCTTGCGCTCGACGAGCTCCCAGTTGTCGACCCGCTCGAAGAGATCCAGCACGTCCTGCGCGCCCATGCGCGAGAGGAGCGCCGTTTCGACGGCCACGGTGCCCAGATGGCGATAGGCGCGCGCGGCCACCTCGCGCACGGCGGCCCGGTCGAGCGCCGGGAACGCGGCTTCGATCTGCCGCTCGACCACCCGGCTCCTGATGCCTAACGGACGCCAGCCGAGCGACGCGAGCGATGCGCCGGCGCGGAGGGCGCGGTCGCGGCCCAGCAAGCCCAACGCGCCGATGAAGGAGCGGAGCGCGCCGTATTCGACGCGGTGGGCGAGCGACGGCGTGCGCGCCTTGGGCGGCGCGGTCACCACGAGCTCCGGTCGCTGGCGGCGAGCGCGGCGCGCTCGAACGCGTCGACCATGAGCGTCTCGGTGTAGTCGCGCGCCACGCGCACCCGGCCGGCGCCGCCCATCGCGGCGCGCTGGTCTTCGTGCGCCAACAGTCGCGCGATGGACGCGGCAGCATCGTGCGCGTCGCTCGCCGGCAGCACGATGCCGGTGATACCGTCCGGCACGTACAGCGCCGCCACCGTGTCGCGCTCGGCGATCACCGGGACGCGCGACGCGAGCAGATCGAGCGCCGCGAACGCGCCGTCATCGCCGCCGGCCACGACCCAACCGAGATCCGCGAGCGCCAGGACACCGAGGTCGTCGTGGCGCTCATCGAGGAAGATCACGCTGCGCGAAACGCGGAGCGCGGCGGCGTGCATGCGCAGGTCATCGGTGGGCGCTCCGGCGCCGAGCATCACCAGGCGCAGCTCGGGATGCCGGGGGCCGAGGAGCGCGATGACGCGCAGCACGTGGCCGGCGCGGGCCCGCGAGCGCTCGTCGTAGCGGCACACGAGCAGCCGGTGCTGTCCGTCCGCGAGGCCGAGCGACGCGGGCGCGGCCGGTCGGAGGTTTTCGTAGAGGTGCGGGCGGACGCCTAACGGAACGACCGCCGGCGCCAGACGGGTGTGCGGCGTCGGCGGCGCGCGTTGGGCATCCTCGTCGGCCGCGTACACGATCCCCGTGGCGGCTGCGCGCAGCGCCAGCCGCGCGCGCATCGACATCCGGAGCGGCTCGCCCGCCGCCGCCCGGCGCAGCACCGCCGCGCGCGCCGCCATCCGCGCGGCGCCCGCCGCCACCGTTTGCTCCTGATCGGTCTGGACGCACACCACCTGAATGAACCGCTCCTGCAGCGCCTGGCGCAGCCGCCGAACGGCAGTGAGCAGCGGGACATCGACGGCCGTGGGCAGCACTTCGTACGACCCGAACTCGAGCCGCTGCTCCACGGCGCTCTCGGGCGGACAGGCGACGGTCACGGCGTGGCCGCGATCGCTCAACCCGCGCGCGAGCGCCGCCGCGGCGCGGGCGCTTCCGGTCCACGCCGGCGCCGACAGATAGAACAGGATGCGCACGTTAGTCCTGCAGCAGCTCCTCGCCGCGCTCGCCGAACTGCAGACAGTACAGCCGCCAGTACGCGCCGCGCCGCGCGAGCAGCTCGTGGTGCGTTCCGCGTTCGACGATGCAGCCGTCGTCGAGCACCAGGATTTCGGTCGCATGCTGGATCGTGGACAACCGGTGCGCGATCACGAACACGGTGCGTCCCGCGAGCAGGCGATCGATGGCTTCCTGCACCAGTCGCTCGGACTCGGTGTCGAGTGCCGAGGTCGCCTCATCGAGGATGATGATGGGCGGGTCGACGAGCAGCGCACGGGCGATCGCGATGCGCTGGCGCTGGCCGCCCGACAGCCGTGTGCCGCGCTCGCCTAACGGTGTGTCGTAGCCCCGCGGGAGGTCGGCGATGAAATCGTGCGCATTCGCCGCCCGCGCCGCCGCCTCGATCTGCGCGTCGGTGTACTCCCCCGATCGGCCGTAGGCGATGTTGCTGCGCACCGTGTCGTTGAAGATCACCGTCTCCTGGCTCACGATCCCGGTGAGCGCGCGCAGCGAGTCGAGCGTGATCGCGCGCGTGTCGACGCCGTCGAGCACGATGCGCCCCGCGGTCGGCTCGTAGAATCGCGGGATGAGATCGACGAGCGTCGTCTTGCCCGCGCCGCTGGCGCCGACGATCGCGAGCACGTCGCCCTTGGTGGCCGTGAACGTGATGTCGGACAGCACCGGGCGCTGCCCGCCCTCGTACGCGAAGGACACCTCCTCGAAGGCCAACGCGTCGCGGAAGTCGCGCACCACCCGCGTGCCGCGGTCGAGCGCTTTTTCCGTTGGGCGGTCGATGACATCGAACAATCGTTCGGATGCCGCGAACGCGTTCTGCGCCACCGCCGGGATCTGCGACAACTGCTTGAGCGGCTGCAGCAAGCGCATCACGAACGTGAGAAAGACCAGGAACTGCGACGCCTGCAGCGACCGGTCGACGAGCACGTATCGGGCGCCGATCCAGAGCATCAGCACGGTGATGCCCGCGCCTAACGTCTCGGTGATCGGTTGCGCGATGAGCGCCACGCGCGCCATGCGCACGAGACCGGATGAGTACGTGTGGCTGGCGCCGACGAACCGCTGCTCCTCGTACGGCTCGGCCCCGAACGCCTTGACCAACCGGATCCCGCTCACGCTCTCCTGCAACACGCTCATCATCTCGCCGTGGTCGTTGCGGAGGCGGCGGTAGCCGCGGCGCAGCCGGCGCAGCAGCGGCTGGAGTCCCAGTGTGAGCAGCGGCGCGACGATGAGCGCGATGAGCGTCAACTGCCACGAGATGCCGAAGAGATACGCCACGTAGATGATGACCAGCGCGGATGCCGACAGCGCCTGCGTGACGATCTGCGTGACCAGCGTGCGCGTCTGCTCGGTGTCGGCGAGGACGCGCGACAGGATCTGGCCCGTTTTGGTGGTGGTGAAGTAGCCGATGGGCAGCCGCTCGAGGTGGCGGTACACCGCGTCGCGCAGATCGCGGGTCACGTACTCCTGGAGCTCCGCGCCGAGCGTGCCGGCAATCCAGATGAAGAGATTCTTGAGGGCGACCGTCGCCAGGATGACGAGAATGACGTTGCGGAGCGACTGCATCGGGTGCGCCGGGTCGAGCAGGCGGCCGATCGTGGCGTGCAGGAAGGTGTTGACCCATCCTTTGCCTAACGGGATGGGCGGCTGCTTGAACAGCTCGTCGAGGAACGGGATCAGCAGCGCGAATGAGTAGCCGTCGAGCGCCGCGCCGACGAAGTTGGCGACGATGTTCCCGGCCATGCGCCACATGTGCGGCCGCAGGAACGTGAACAGCCGGCGATACAGGTGCACAGGCCTAACGGCGCGGCGTGAGCAGCGCCACCGGCAGGATCACTTCCTCCGGCGTCACCCCGCCGTGCAGGAACGATCCGCGGTAGCGCGTCTGATACTCGCGCAGCTTGGTTGGATAGACGAAGAACGTGTCGCCGACGGCCAACAGCGTGTTGCCGCCGAGTCCGCGCCGCGGGAGCCGCAGGTCGTCGAAGTTCGAGAACAGGAGCGCGTGCTCGGGACGCTCGGCGCGGAGATCTTCGCCGAATTTGTAGCGCAGGTTGGCGGTCGCGTCGCGCTTCGCGAACACCGTGGCCGGCGTCTGACAATGGATGGACCCGTGGTCGCTCGTCACGAGCGCCGGAATCCCGCGCCGCGCCGCTTCCTTGAGCAGACCGAACAGCGTCGAGCGCTCGAACCACTGGCGCGTGATCTGGCGCAGGGCGATCTCGTCCTTGGCCACCTCGTACAGGATCGCCGACTCGCTGCGCCCGTGCGTCAACAGGTCCACGAAATTGAACACGAACGCGCTCACCCCTTCGGACGCGATCGCGCTCGTTAGGCGCCGCTCGAGCTCTGCCGAGTCGCCCGACGTCGAAATCTTGTCGTAGCGAACCGGCACGCGGGTCTTGAGCTCCTCCAGGTGCGCCACGAGCAGCTCGCGCTCGTGCGCATTCAGCGATTCGTCCTCGCGCTCACCCCACCAATCGGGAAACCGCGCCGCGATCTCGCCTGGAAAGAGTCCGCTGAAGAGCGCGTTGCGAGAGTACGGCGTCGCCGTCGGCACGATCGAGAAATAGTGCGTCGTCTCGACGTCGAAATACGGTGCGAGCAGCGGCTGCAGCACGCGCCACTGATCCAGCCGCAAGCAGTCGATGACCACGAACACCGTGGCCCGGGAGTGCTCGAGGATCGGCAGCAGAAACTCGCTCACGATGTCGATCGAGAGCGGCGGACGGTCGCCTTCGAGATCGCGCAGCCACGTGGGGTACGCGTCGCGAAAGTACGCGGCAAATTCGCGGCGCAAATCGGGATACAGCGCTTGCAGCGAGTCGTAGAGACTCTGCTCGCGCGCCTGCGCCAGCTCGATGTCCCATTCCACCATTTCGGCGTAGCGCGCCACCCAGTCGCGCCATCGCAAGTCGCGCTGCCGCTCCATCTCCATCGCGCGGAACCGCTCGACGAACGACCGCGCAATGGCCTGCTGGCGGATGCGGGGTCCTTCGAGGACGCGCGTGATGACGCTCAACACCTGCCGCGGATTGATCGGCTTGACGAGGTAATCGCGCACGTCGACGCCGATTGCTTCACGCAGCGTCGCGTCTTCCTCGCTCTTGGTGACCATCACGATCGGCAGGAACGGGTCGAGCTCGCGAATTTCGCGGTAGGCGTCGAGCCCGCGTTTCCCCGGCATCTGCTCGTCCAACAGCACGATGCCGTACTGCCGCCGGCGCAGCATCTCGACCGCGTCGTCGGCGTTGGACGCGGCGTCGACCTCGAACCCCTTCTCACGCAGGAAGATGCGATGAGACTCGAGAAGATCGGCCTCGTCGTCGATCCACAACACCGACTTGGGGGGTTGCGCCATGCTGGCGCAATGTAGTATTGCCGGCAGGTGCCTGGTAGCTACCAACCCATGCCCGCGCCGATTCACTTTCCATTTCCTGCACTCGCTGCGCAGGCCGGACGGGCACCGTTAGGGGGCACACGAGAAGTGGCCCTGGCGTGTCTCATGGCCGCGCGTCTCGCACTGAGCGCGCGATGCGCGGCGGCCGAGTTGAACAAGCGCGCGCACACCGACCGCACGCACAGCGCACGGAGCTGGTTTGCATCGCTCGCCATTCCGCCGGCGGTTCGCACGGCATGCATGCGACTCATCGATGCGACCGTCGCCGCCGAGACGCTGGAAGTCGGCGCGGCACTCGCGGCAGTGCTCAGCGCCGCGCGCCGACACCTGGACAGCGCGGGCGTCGAGGAACTGGATCGCGCGATCGCGTCGCTCCGCGCGGAGTAACGTCACTACCCGCGGTTGCAGAGCCGGGATATCGTAGACGCCATGGCACCCTCCGCCCACACCGACATTTCGCCGCTGTCGCAGCTCATGATGCGCATGGACGCGGTGGCCGATGGTACCGCGACCGCTGATGGAATTGCGACCGGGTTCCCGAGTCTCGACAAACTGCTTGGCGGGGGACTGCGCCGCGGCGACCTGGTCGTGCTGGGCGGTGACGTCGGCGTGGGAAAGTCGGCGCTGGCACTCGCCATTGCGCTGCGGGCCCGAAGCGCCGGCACGGCTGTCGAATTCATGTCGGGCGAAATGGACGTGTCGCGAGTTCTCGAGCGCGTGCTGGCCATCGAGGGTAAGGCCTCCGTCGACCAGATCCGGCAGGGAACGTTGGACGACAGCACTCGCGCCGCGCTTGGTGCCGCCGCATTCAGGTTGCGCGACGCGACGCCCGGCATTTCGCGATTGCCAGCCGGCGGACCCACAGAGGTTGTCGCACTGGCGGCCTCGCACGATCCGGCGCTTCTGGTGGTCGACTCGCTGCAAGCGATGGTCGGCACGGCCCACGGAACGCTGGACGACGAGCTCGCGCTCGCGGTTCGCGCGCTCAAAGCCCATGCGCTGGATGCGAAAGTGGCTGTGCTGCTCACGGCGCACGTGCCGTCACTCGATCGCAGCCGCGCGGACCTTCGTCCGGCGCTGGACGATTTCGGCGCGCGCGGCGCGGTCAAGCAGATGGCGGATGTCGTCCTCGGCTTGTTCCGTGAAGAGCTGTATCAGCCGTCGCCCGGACACGAGGGCGCGACCGAGCTGGCGGTGCTCAAGAATCGAAGCGGACCGACGAGCTACGTCGACCTGTTTTATTACAAGCAGTGGTTGCGGTTCGAAGACATGGTCGAGTGAGGCGGGAAGCGCAGCCCTCCCTCATCGCTTACTTTCCCTTGGCAACGTTCACGAGACTCCGATGGCTGGTCACAGTAAGTGGAAGCAAATCAAGCACTACAAAGCGGCGGCGGACGCGAAGCGCGGCGCTGTGTTCACGAAGCTCATTCGCGAGATCACCGTTGCGGCGCGAACCGGTGGCGGCGACCCGGGCGGTAATCCGCGGCTGCGTACGGCCATCGAAGCGGCGCGGGCGGCGTCGATGCCAAAGGACAACATCGAACGCGCGATCAAGAAAGGCACCGGCGAGCTCGAGGGTGTCGAGTATCAGGAAATCACGTACGAGGCGTTCGGGCCTGGCGGCGTGGCGCTGCTGATTCACACACTCACCGACAACGCGACGCGGACCGTGGCCGACATTCGACACAAGCTTTCGCGCGGCGGCGGAAATCTGGGGGCGACGAATTCGGTGTCCTGGATGTTCGAGCGGAAGGGACAGATCTTCATCCCCGCGCAGGGCGTGGACGAAGAGGCCGCACTGGAGGCGGCGCTCGAGGCCGGCGCTGAAGATCTCGTGCGAGAGGATGATCGCTACGTGATCTCGACGGACCCGGCTTCGTTGCATGCCGTCAAAGCTGCGCTGGACGCGAAGAACGTCGCGACCGATGGCGCCGAGATCGCCATGATTCCCAAGACCACGGTGCACGTCGAGGGCAAGACGGCCGAGACGCTGCTCAAGCTGATGGAAGAGCTGGACGATCTGGACGACGTGCAGAAAGTGGAAGCGAACTTCGACATCGACCTCGCCGAGATGGCGAAGGCCTGAGCCGCCGGCGTGATTGTTTTAGGCATCGATCCGGGCACCGCTGCCACCGGCTACGGCGTGGTGACGGATCATTCGGGGGAGCCGCGCGGCTCCCTTTCGCTTATCGAATGCGGCGTGATACGCACGGCGCCGCGCGATGCGCTGAGCGTACGGCTTTTGGGATTGTACGACGAAGTGCGCGGGCTCATCGTGCGCCACCGGCCCGAGGCGTTGTCGATCGAAGACGTGTTCTACGCCAAGAACGTGCGCACGACGGTGGTGCTTGGTCACGCGCGCGGCGTGGTGCTGTTGGCTGCGCAGCAGAGCGGGATGGCGATCTTCGAGTATCCGCCGGCCGAGATCAAGAAGACCGTCGTGGGCGCGGGCGCGGCGACCAAGGAGCAGGTGCAGTTCATGGTTGCGCGCCTGTTGCGCCTCAAGAGCGCGCCGCAGCCGTATGACGCGGCCGACGGCGTGGCGGCGGCGCTGGCGCATCTGCTCACGGCGCGCATCCCGCGCCTGGAACGCGTGCGATGATCGCGCAGGTCAACGGCACGCTGGTGGCCAAGGACCTGGACCGGGTGGAAGTGTTGACGGCGGGGGGGGTCGCGTACGAGCTCACCATTCCGTTAGGCGCGTACGAGCAGCTGCCGCGGTTGGGCGACCCGGTGACGCTGCAGACGCACGTCGTCGTGCGCGAGGATGCGTGGATGCTGTTCGGTTTCACGACCGTGCACGAGAAGCGCGTGTTTCAGCGGCTGCTCACCGCGAATGGCGTCGGGCCGGCGCTGGCGATCGGGATGCTCTCGGCGCTTTCGGCCGAGCGGCTGGTGCGGGCGATTCAGGAAAAGGATCTCGCGACGCTGCAGGGCGTGCCACGCGTGGGTCGCAAGAAGGCGGAGCGGCTGGTGCTCGACCTGGCCGACAAGCTGGATGACGTGATGATCGCCGGCGACGGCGGCGCGCGGCCCGCGAGCGCGGCGGCGGATGATGCGATGCGGGCGCTGGTGTCGCTCGGCTACAGTGCGGGCGACGCGGAAAAGGCGGTGCGACGTGTGCTGGAGGCCGACGGGCGAGGGCTCTCGGCGCCGGAACTGATCCGGGCGGCGCTGGCGAGGATGTCTCCCTGACAGGCGGACAAGGCCGGACAATCCGGAAAAAGCCGGACGGTTTGCGTTTGGGGGCACGAGTGCTCTAAGATGACCGAACCAATTCTATTGGAGCTCGGGATCGCATGATCGCCCAACGAGCGACGACGTTCACGGAGTCCGTGATTCGCGAGATGACGCGGATTGCGCAGCAGCACGGCGCGATCAATCTCGCGCAGGGATTCCCCGATTTCCCGATGCCGGCGCCGATGAAGGACGCGGCGTGCGCGGCAATCCAGGGCGACATCAATCAATACGCCATCACGTGGGGCGCGCCGGCGCTGCGTCTCGCGATCGCCGAGAAATATCGGCGGTGGTACGGGTTGGAGGTCGACCCGGACCGCGAGATCACGGTGACGTGCGGCGCCACCGAAGCGATGGCGGCGACGTTTCTTGCGTTAGTCAATCCGGGCGACGAAGTGATCGTGCTGGAGCCGTTCTACGAGAATTACGGTCCGGACGCGATCGTGGCCGACGCGAAGCCGGTGTTCGTGCCGCTCGACGCGCCGAAGTGGACGCTCGATCCCGATCGATTGCGCCGCGCGTTCAGCGCGCGCACCAAGGCGATCATCGTCAACACGCCGCACAATCCGTCGGGGCGTGTGTTGTCGCGCGATGAATTGTCGCTGATCGCGGACCTGTGTCAGGAGCACGATGCGTGGGCGTTCACCGACGAGATCTACGAGCACATCCGCTACGCCGGCGCGCACCACGTGCTCGCGACGTGGCCGGGCATGCGCGAGCGCACCGTGACGATCTCCGGATTGTCGAAGACGTTCAGCTGCACGGGCTGGCGGTTAGGCTACGCGATCGCGCCGGCGGCGGCGTCCACCGCCATCCGCAAGGTGCACGACTTCCTCACGGTGGGAGCGCCGGCGCCGCTGCAGGCCGCGGCGGCGGTGTGCATGGCGTTCGACGCCGACTACTACAATCATCTCGCGCGCGACTATCGCGAGCGGCGCGACGTGGTGTGCGCGGCGCTGACCGAGGCGGGGTTCACGTACACGGCGCCCGAAGGCGCGTACTACGTGCTGGCCGACTTCTCTGCCCTGTCCGACCAGCCCGATGACGCGTTCGCGAAGTGGAAGACGCGCGAGGTGGGCGTGGCCACCGTGCCGGGGTCGAGCTTCTACCACGACCCAGCGTTAGGCAGATCGGTGGTTCGCTTCGCGTTCTGCAAGAAGCGCGCGACGCTCGAGGCGGCGGCCGAGCGGCTGGCGCAGCTCGCGGCGCGGGTCTAACGGAGCGTCATCCGGCGCGCAGCGCCTCCACCGGATCGACCCGCGACGCGCGGCGAGCCGGCAGCCAGGCGGCGGCCACCGCCATCGCCAGCAGCACCGCCGCCACCGCGCCTAACGTAACCGGGTCCGTCGGGCTGACGTCGAACAGCAGGGAGCGCATGACGTGCGTGGTCGCCACGGCGCCGGCGAGGCCGATGAAGACGCCCGCCGCCGCCAGGCGCGCCGATTCCCACACGACCAGCCGCGTCACCTGCCGGCCGCTCGCGCCGAGCGCCAGACGAATGCCCATCTCGCCTCGACGCTGGCCAACCAGGTACGACACCACGCCGTACATCCCGACGACGCTCAAGACCAGCGCCATCGCGGCGGCAACGCCTAACAAGAGCATCATGAACGTGGTCCGCGCCATCGAATGGGCAACCACCTCGTCCATCGTCTCCACGTTCGCGACCGGCGCCTCCGGATCCACATCGCGCAGCACGCGACGGATCTGCTGCACGAGCGCCGCCGCATCTCCCGTCCGTGCGCGCGCGACCAGCGTGAACGACCGGCCCGGACCCCACACCCCGGTCCCGGGAATCGGAACGATCGGATAGTACACCACCTCGGTGGGCGGATGGTCCAGTCCTTCGGTACGGACCGGGCCGGCGATGCCCACCACGTGGAAGAACGGCGGGCGGTTGCCCGCGCCGAGCCCCTGGCCGATCGCCTCTTCGTTAGGCCAACGCCGAGCCGCCAGCGGGCCGCTCACCACGACGCCGGCGTCGTGCCCTTGAACCTCGTCCCACGTGGGCGCGCGGCCGCGCAGCGGGATGCGCATCGTCTCGAAGTACCCCGGCGTCACCAGCGGCCGCGCGATGCACGGCGGATCCTCGCCGGGAGCGAGCGGATGCGCCTCGATGAAGAGCGTTGCGCAGGTGCCGCCTCCGCCAATGGGCAGCAAGGAAATGGCGCCGGCCGATTGGACCTCGGGAAGCGCGCGCACCCGATCGATGACCGCATGCCAGAACGCCGCCGCCTGGTCGTAGCTCCCGCCGTGCGCTGAGGACGGTGCTGCATCGAGCGTGATCACGCCGTGTGGATCGAACCCCGGCCTGACATCCCGGAGATGGAGCAGGCTCCGCACCATGAGACCGGATGCCGCGAAGAGCACGAGCGCGAGCGCCGTCTGCACGATCACCAATGCGCCGCGCGCCACGCGCCGGACGGGTGACGCGGTGAGGCCGCGCGACCCGTCGCGCAGCGTGTCGACATCCACCGTCCGCCTGACGAGCGGCAAGCACCCGAACACCAGACCAGCGGCTGCCGCGAGCGCCACCGCGCAGGCCGCGCTCTGCCAGCCCAGATGCACTTCCGTTAGGCGCGGCAGGGTGGATGGCGCGAGCGCGAGCAGCGCGCGGATCGCGGCATCGGCGAGGAGCAATCCGGCGCCGCCGGCGGCAAGGCACAGCAACAGACTCTCGGTGAGATAGTGCCACGCCAGATGCGACGTGCCGGCGCCGATGGCGACTCGAATCGTCACGTCGCGCCGGCGCGCTTCCAGCCGCACGAGAAACAGGTTGCCGACGTTCGCACACGCGATGACCAACAGGAGCAGCGCGGCCGCGAGCACGATCCAGATGCCGCGCGCGGCGTCGCCCACTACCCTGTCTCGGAGCGACAGCACGCCGGGCGTGAAGTGATACGCCCGCATGAAGGCAGCCGAGTACGCCGCGGGCAGGTCGTCCGGGAAGCGAGCGGTGAGCGCCGCCAGCTCCCGTTGGGCGGCGGCGGCATGGACGCCCGGCGCCAGGCGTCCGATGGCACTGTAGTGGTGATCGTTGATCGGCGGATCGGCGGGATCCAGATTGAGCGTGAGCCAGAGATCGACCGATCGCATCGGCGGCTCTTCGCCCGGGCCTAACACACCGACGACCGTCCGCAGGCCATCGTTCAGGCGGATGGTTCGCCCCACGACGGTCGAATCGCCGTGAAAGGCGCGCATCCAGTACTTGTGGCTCAGCACGACGGCCGTGCCCTCCCCCGGCTGGTCGTCGGACGCCCGGAGCGGACGGCCGAGGATCGTGCGCAGGCCAAGCACATCGAACACGCTGGCCGTCGCGAACATCGCCGGCAGCGCTTGTGCGCCATCGGGCGTGATGACGGTGGCGTCGGACGAGAAAAATGCGCCTAACGCATCGAGCGTGTGGGCGTGGGCTTTGTAGTAGAAATATCCCGCCTCGGACACGCCCCACGGACCCTGCGACGCACCCGACACCTCGCTCTCGATCCACACGAGCCGGTTCTCGTTCGGATAGGGCAGCGGGCGAAGCACCACCGAGTCGAGCAGCGTGAAGATCGCCGTCGCCGCGCCGATACCCAGCGCCAGCGTGGCCAGCACCACCAGCGAAAAGCCCGGCGCCCGCCCGAGCCCGCGCACCGCGAGGCGCACCTCGCGGCCTAACGCATCGCGGACCTCGATGCGCCGCTGCCCGCGCGCCGCCAGCACGTCGATGGCTTCCGCTTCCCGCTCGTAGGCGGCCGCGTCGCCCAACCGCGCCAGCGCCTCCGCCCGCGCCGCCTCGGGCGACATCCCGCGCGCCACGTTTTCCGCCGTCCGCATCGCAACGTGGTGCGCCATCTCGTCCGACACGTCGCGCTCGGGCGTCACGCCGCCCACCATCGCCCGCAGCTCGCGATACCGATCCGGGATCCAGGACATCGAGCGCCTCCCGCCGTCTCTCCGTTAGGCGGGGCGAGCCGCCAGGACCTTGGCCACCGCCGCGATGAACGCGGCCCAGGTCTCCGTCTCCTGTCGCAGCTGTCGCCGACCCGCCGTCGTGATCGTGTAGTACTTGGCCTGCCTGTTGTTCTCCGACACCCCCCACTGGCCCGTCACCCACCCGCGCGCCGCCAATCGATGCAGCGCCGGATAGAGCGACCCCTCCTCCACACGCAGCGCGTCGTCGCTCACCCGCTCCAGCCACCGCGCGACGTCATACCCGTGCATCGGATGCCACGAGAGCGCCCGCAACACCATCATGTCCAACGTGCCGCGCAAGAGATCGAGTTGCATGACGACGCCGCGCCCCAAAGAGTTTCTATGGGAGTGAACGTACCGCTCGAGCGCCCGCCCCGCAAGCACACCCCCTTCCCTCGCTGCCGTCTCCTGAGTCTCTTTCGGCCATGGCGCGCGCCGAAATCACCACGCCCGAAGTCATCGCCGATGAATCGGCCGTCGAGTTGTCGCTCCGCCCCCAGCGCCTCGCCGAGTTCATCGGGCAGCACAAAACCAAAAACAACCTCCGCATCGCCATCGACGCCGCACTCGGCCGCCGCGAGACGCTCGATCACATCCTGTTTTCGGGCCCGCCCGGACTCGGCAAGACCACGCTCGCCGAGCTCGTCGCCCGCGAACTCAGCGTCAACATCCGCACGACCTCCGGTCCAGCGCTCGAAAAACCCGGCGATCTCGTTGGACCGCTCACCAATCTGCGGCAGGGCGACATCCTGTTCATCGACGAGATCCACCGCCTGCGCGCCGTGATCGAAGAGTTCCTCTATCCGGCAATGGAGGACTACCGGATCGACATCCGGCTCTCCGAAGGTCCAAAAGCTCAAACGATCACCATGCCGATCGAGCCGTTCACCCTCATTGGGGCCACTACTCGCGCCGGACTCTTGACGCCGCCAATGCGAGCGCGCTTTGGTATCACCGAACGGCTGGACTTTTATCCGGTGGAAGATCTCGAAGAGATCGTCATCCGCTCGGCGTCGGTGATGAAAGTACCAATCGACCGCGCAGGCGCGGTGGAGCTGGCACGACGCTCGCGCGGCACGCCCCGTGTAGCCAACCGGCTGCTCCGGCGCGTCCGCGACTACGCGCAAGTGAAAGCAGACGGAACGATCACGAGCGCAGTGGCCGCCGCGGCGCTCGAAATGCTCGATGTCGACGCGTTCGGGCTGGACGACATGGACAGCCGGATCCTCAAGACGATCATCGAGAAATGGAACGGCGGTCCGGCTGGATTGGGCGCGATTGCCGCCGCGATCGGCGAAGACGAAGTGACGATCGAGGAAGTGTATGAGCCGTTTCTGGTGCAGAACGGTTTCCTTCAACGGACAGCGCGCGGCCGCGTGGCCACGCCGCATGCGTACCGGCATCTCGGCTACACCGCCCCCCAGCCCGGACCAACACAGGCGTCGTTCTTCTAACCGATCCGTCCCGGAACGCTTGACAGTCGAGCGCTGCGGTACGTATTGCTTGGGCAT
>DAHUXU010000482.1 GCA_027307005.1 Gemmatimonadota bacterium | reverse complement strand
CTGAACTGCGGTCTGAGCCATTGGAGAGGAGCTCCACGAGGAATCTCCTGCAAAAATGGCTGTGTTTCGATCCAACTGCCAGTGCGGCGCACATTAGCAAACGAGCCCGCATCCGTAAACTGGACGCGGGCTCGCTTGTTTCACACGCACAACCCCGACTCAATTGCCCGACTGCAGCTTGCTGAATAGCGTCGCAACGTCGAAGCGGGCCGGGTCAATCTCGGAAAAGCGGTTATTCAAATACCGCCCGGTTGTCGGGAAGTACGGCGGTGATTGCGTGTTCAAGCACTGGTCGACACTTCGGTTTTCACCAAAGCCATCATAGTTGTCGCTGTACGTCGCGCTGATGAAGTTCTCGATGACTCCCCCGGCCTGCTGAATACATCCGCGACCAGTGTGCGCCGTGTTGCAATTGCCGAATGTCGCCGACCCTTCAGGATGCAGATCGTAGTTCTCGACGCCGACGGTCCCCGTTCGGCTCATCGTCACACCGTGGAACACAAAGTTGTTCGCAGTCAGCATTCCATTGTCATTGCCGTCAGTCCAGCGATACGCCGAGCCGTTCTTGCCCGACCGCAGCGGCGAGTTGATCGCGTTATCCGCGATCATGATGCTCGTATCGGCAATGACCCCGAACAGGTTCGCGCACAGAACCGATGCAGGATCCTGTGCATACACCAGGTCGTCGATCAGCAGCACCGTCCCCTGCGCAGAGCCATCGGTCTGAGCGTACAGGGTGACCCAGCCTCGAAGCACACCGTTGAGTGCGACGGGCCCGTGCGTGTGAATCACGCCCTTCGAGTTCGGGTTGAGGGAACGGTCCAATGGCCACAACCGCGCGTCGTCCGCCTGATGCTTGTAGCCGACGTAAAGCGTATCCGTAATCGCGTTGAAGGCGGTAACGACCGGCGCATTGTTGCCGCCCCACGCTTGCCAGTAGCCGTAGACCGTACTGTCGGTGAACGTCGTGTCATCGCCGCCTTTTTGCCACGAAGCAGATCCCTGCGCCGGCAGCGCGTGACGCCGCTCGCTCGACACGAGGTGGGGATCGCCAGCCGGATAGCAGCGAAATCCAGTGTGCGACATGATCTTGTCGCGCTCGCTCGTGGTCACCGCTGACGCATTGTGAACCGTGTCGATCGGCGAGCTAATCAGCTCTCCAGAGCTGATCTGACTCTTGAACCACGCCTCGCCATGCACGAAGGTCGGGAAGAACCTCAGCTCACCATCCTCCACGTGCCAGTCCCCGCACAACGAGTCCGGCGGCACGTTCTGGCCGTTGATGACGGAGTCCTTCACGCGCACACGGCCGGCGTACGCGGCGTTGGCTTGGTAGACTCGGAAGAAACCTTCGTCGGTGCCGTTGATCGTCCCGTCGTTGTCCAAATCGACTCCGACGAACTCGATGCGCGTGCGAACGTTGCTGAGGTTTGTCCCCTGTGAGATGACGTCGAGATTCGCCGCTGCTGCGTAAGACTGGAGGATCGCCAGCTTCGAGACCGGCGGAATTGGTATCACCGACGCGCCGCTGATCTTTCCCTTCTCGAATATCGGCGACCCGCCCGATATGCTCCCCACTGCCGACACCGTGTCGTAGTACGTCGGCGTCCCGCACGAGTACCACCCCTGATTGCTGTGCGCTCGGCCGCGAATGAATTCGCCAGTCGAGTAGCACAACCCCGCCGGGAACGTGTTGGTGAACATCGCATAGCGCGCGAAATTCTCCGCGGCCAGCTCGAGACGACGAACGTACCGTGCGCCGCTGGAATCGAAGGCCTCCGATACGATGCTCGCATACTGGCCAAACTCGCCCGTCACGTTACCCGAGTAGCCCGCGTAGACGTTGACGTACAGGTTCGGGATCACGTTGCCGTCGGCGCCCGTGATGGTTCCGTTAGAAATCAGCGTCACGTGCCCGCTGTCGGGCAGGTGGATGCTCGTGTCCTTGCTCAGAGCGGACTTGCCCATCGCCAAGCCTGCTTCGGCTGCGTAGCGATAATCGCGCTCACGATCGAACGAGTGCGTGAGAATCGTCGAGCTTCCGGTGATCAGGATCGCCGACAACGCGATCGCCGCCAGCGTGACGGTTAGGAGCAGGACGAGGATCAGCGCCGACCCGCGCCGATTCGTCCGCTCGCTCCACAGGATGGATGCGCGCGGCATACGGAATCTCCCCATGTTGCTCACGGAACGGTGACGGCGCCGGCGGAAACGATCGGCGAATTCGACGGCGAACAATCCTGCGCCACGACGCCGTATTCCCAACTTCCGGACGGCGGATCGATCTCGTCGTACGTGTACGTCGCCGACGACGCCGCGACGCTTGTCACGACGTTCTGCCAATTCGCATCGCCGACTGCTCGACGATAGATGAGGTAGCGCTCGATGTCCTTCTCGCCGGCGTCCTGGTCCAGCGACTCGTTCCAGGTCAGAATCACTTTTGCCGGCGTCGTCGTGTCATAGACGGCCGTGAACGAGGCCGGTGGAATGGGCGTGGTGCCGCACACTGTGCTGTGCAGCATGCCGGCATTCAGCAGCTGCGTCGATGTCTGCACGACCCGTGTCACGAGGCCCTTTTGCGGATCGT
>DAHUXU010000441.1 GCA_027307005.1 Gemmatimonadota bacterium | reverse complement strand
TTCATCGTGAAGAACGCGGCGTCGAGGCGGGACAGGTCGCCGGGCCGCACGAGCGCGTGCTCGTAGATGAGCAGGGCGGCGACCACGGCCACGCCGGCGACATAGAGGGCGCCGCCGCCTAACGCCAGGCCCGCGCCTGCGAGGCAGAGCACGGTCAGCGTGTGCAGCGCGCGCGCCGCGCGCACGGCGCCGCGCTCGCCCAGCGTCACCGGCAGCGAGTGCAGGCCGTGCTGTGTGTCGAAGCCGACGTCCTGGAGCGCGTAGAAGATGTCGAAGCCGCCCACCCATCCCATGACGGCGATCGCGAGCAGCACGATGGCCCACCAGGGAGTGCTCCACGTGCCGGTCACGGCGAGATAGCCGCCCACGGGCGCGATGCCCGTTCCGAGCCCGAGCGCCAGGTGCGCCCAGTGCGTGACCCGCTTGGTGTAGCTGTAGAAGAGCACCCAGCCTAACGCAAGCGGCGACAGCCGGAAGCAGAGCGGATTGAGCCGCCACGCCGCGAACACGAAGACGGCGGCGGCAACGGTCACGGCTGCCGCCGCTTCGCCGACGCCGATCGCGCCGGACGGAATCTCGCGTTGCGCCGTCCGCGGATTCTGCGCATCCAGCCGGCGGTCGGCGATCCGGTTGAAACCCATCGCCGTGAACCGCGCCGCCGTGAACGCGACGGCCACCCAGCCCACCACCCGCCACGTCACCGGTTGGGCATAGCTCGCGAGCACCACACCGACGAGCGCAAACGGCAGCGCGAACAGCGAGTGCGGCAGCTTGACCAGATTCGCGTACCGCGTCAATCGCGACGCGCCCGCGAACGTCTGGCCCTCGCGCATCGGCGCGGTGTCCGTGGTCATGCCGCGCCCCGCGCCTCCCACCGCGCGCCTAACTGAATGCTCACGCGCCGAGCGGAATGCCGAGCTCTGCCCAACGCGCGCGGACGCGGGCGTCGGTGGCCGCGTCCATCACCACTCTGCCCGGCCACGGTCGCTCGAATCCTTCCTCGGGCCATTTGCGCGTCGCGTCCAGGCCCATCTTCGACCCGTACGTGAATGCGCGGCTCGAATGATCGAGCACGTCGATCGGCCCCATCGTGAACCGCGCGTCGCGCTCCGGGTCCAGATTGTTGAGCGCCACCCACCACGCCTCCTGCGGATCGCGCACGTTCACGTCCTTGTCCACGACCACCAGCAGCTTCGCCAGCGCCATCAACCCCTGCCCCCACATCGCGTTCATCACCTTGTACGCGTGTCCGGGATACTGCTTGTCGATCGACACGAAGACGAGGTTGTGAAAGATCCCTTCCGCCGGCATGTGATAGTCGACGATCTCGGGGATGGTCAACTTGAGCAGCGGCAGAAAGATCCGCTCGGTGGCATGGCCGAGATAGAAATCTTCCATCGGCGGCCGACCGACGATGGTGGTCGCGTACACCGGATTCTCGCGCATCGTCACCGCCGTGACGTGCACGCACGGATAGAGATCGGCTAACGAATAGAATCCCGTGTGGTCGCCGAACGGCCCCTCGGTGACTAACGGCTCGCGCGGATCGATGTATCCTTCGATCACGATCTCCGCATCCGCCGGCACCTCGAGGTCGCACGTGACCGCCTTGGCGAGCGAGACCGGCTCGCGGCGCAGGAAACCGGCGAACAGAAACTCATCCACCGTTGGCGGGAGCGGCGCCGACGCCGCGTACACGGACGCCGGATCGGCGCCGATCGCGATGCACACCGGCATCGTCGCGCCGCGCTCGGCCATCACGCGCCAGTGCGCGGCGCCGACCTTGTGGCGCTGCCAGTGCATCGCCAGCGTGCGCGACCCCAGTTGCTGCACGCGGTACATGCCGACGTTCCGAATGCCGCGCACCGGGTCGCGTGAAATGACCATGGGCAGCGTGATGTAGGGACCGCCGTCTTCCGGCCAGCAGGTGATGATCGGCAGTCGCTGCAGATCGATCTCGTCGCCCTGCCACACGATGGCCTGGCACGGCGGCGAGCCGCTCCGCATCCGCGGCGGAAACTTCCCCACCTCGAGGAGCCGCGGCAGCAGCGACAACTTTCCGAGAATGCCCTCCGGCACCTTGAGCTCGAGCAGCTCGCTGATACGCGCGCCGATCGCGTCCAGGTCGTCCACGCCTAACGCAATCGCCATGCGCCGCAGCGAGCCGAACACGTTGATGGCAACCGGATAGGTCGATCGCGACCCGTCGCGCAGCACGGGCTGCTCGAACAGCAGCGCCTTTCCGCCCCCTGGACTTTTCATCACCCGGTCGGCGATCGCGCACAGCTCGAGCTCCACGGCCACCGGTGCGCGCACGCGCACCAGCTCGCCGGCCGCGTCGAGCGCCGAAAGAAATTCGCCGAACGAATCGAGGCTCACGCGCCGGCTCCGAGGTCAGGGGCCCGTTCGCCCCAGTGCACCGCCGTCACGCCGAGCGTGAGCGTCTCGTAGCCCACGCCTGCGAGACCGGCCTGCGCCAGCCGCGCTGCAAGCTCGGGCGCCGGCGGAAAATGCGCCACCGACTCGGGCAGGTAGCGATACGCGGTGCGATGGCCGCTCACCAGTCGGCCCACCAGCGGCAGCAGCTGTCGAAAGTACACGTGGTACACTCCGCGGACGAATGCCGAGGGCGGCGCCGAGCAGTCGAGCACCACGAGCCGGGCGCCGGGCCTGAGGACGCGCGCCAGCTCGCGGAGCCCGGCGTCGATGTCGGCGAAATTTCGCACGCCGAACGCCACCATCGCGCCGTCGACCGAGGCGTCGCCTAACGGAAGGTGGAGCGCGTCCGCTACCAGCGCGCGCACATTCGCGGTGCCCGGCTTGTTCCCGCCCGCCCGCAGCATCGCTTCGGCGAAATCGGCCGCGAGCACGGTGCCGGCGAATCCCGAACGCGTCGACAGCTCGACGCTCATGTCCAGCGTGCCGGCGCACGCGTCGAGATAGAGCCCCCGCGGGCGACGCTCCCATCCGAGCACGTCGATCGCCCGACGGCGCCACCGACGATCGATGTTGAACGACAGCAGGCTGTTGAGGAAATCGTAGGTGGGCGCGATTTCGGAGAACATCCGCCGCACGTATCGGCGCTTGACCACACCGCTCGAGTGCGCGCCCGCCTCCGCGTCGGCCGCGCGCTCGCGCCCCGCACCCGCCGCCTCGAGCGCTTCGCGCCGTTCCGTGTCGACCGCAGACATTCAGGAAAAGTTGGGCTCAAGCAAAAGCCAAAGCAAGCGCGATGCTGGATGCTCGAGCACCAGCACGCTAACTTGCGCGAGCATCGGCCGGTTGACCGTCTCGCACTCGATCGAGTTGCCGTCTTCCTACGATCTCTCGACACTCCCCGACGCCGATGTCGCAACCCTCGCCAAAGAAGGACGGGAAGCGGCGTTCCGGGAGCTCGTTCACCGCTACGAACGACCCGTCTTCTCGCTCATTTTCCGCATGGTCCGCGATCGCGAGACCGCGGAAGATCTCGCGCAGGATACGTTCGTTCGCGTCCTGAACCACATCGATCGCTACCGTCCGGAATTCAAGTTCTCGAGCTGGTTGTTCAAGATCGCGAACAACCTCACCATCGATCATCTCCGCAAGCGCCAGCTCGACACGATCAGCATCGAAGGCTCGCCCCACGCGCAGACCACGGCCGAAGCCGAGGCAACCTCGGTCGACGTGCGGTCGCACGACGAATCGCCGCTCGAGGAAATCGAGTCGCGCGAGCTCGGAAGCGCCATCGAACACGCCATTGCCCAGCTGCGCCCCGAATATCGCTCCTGCATTCTCCTGCGGCACGTCGAGGGCCGGTCCTACGAGGAAATAGCCGCCACCCTCGACCTGCCCCTGGGCACAGTAAAAACGTACATCCATCGTGCCCGGCACGAGCTCCGGGAAGCCCTGTCTCACCTGCGCACCTGACATGAAACCCTCTGACACACTGCAACGTACGACTTGGTGGAGGCCCCGTGGACAGACACCTACTCCCTGAAGAGATCGATCAACTGCTTGACGGCGACGTCGGCTTCGGCACGGCGCCGCTCAAGATGCACGTTCGGGCCTGTGCGACGTGTCGCGCCGAGCTCGACGAGGCGCGTGCATTGGTCCGGCAGCTCGAGCATCTCCCGCATTTCGTGCCGTCCACGGTCTTCGCGGATCGGGTGCTGTCGCAGGTCCAGGTGTTCGTCCCCTGGCACATCACCGCGCTCGATACCGTCCGTGGCTGGATGCCGCGCACGCGCACCGCGCGCGCATTTGCGTGGACCGGCTTGGGCAGCGCCGCCGTGGTCCTCACCATGGTGTCGCTCTTCCTGCTGACGCGCCTCGACGCGGTGATCTTCTCCATCGACCTGGCGGTCGGCCGCATGCGCGCCGCCGTCGGCAGCGGTCTGGCCGACGTGGTGGCGGCGTTCTTCGGGAATGCGGCCGTTCACGCGTTTCGAACGAGCGGCGCCATCGGCGTCTGGGTCGCGCTCACGCTCTTGTTGTTGTTTGCCGCCGTCACGGCCCGTGCGATGCGCGCCGTGGTGGCGGGTCCGCGCCGTCGTTAGATCGATGCCGACCCGCCACCAGGCCTGCCTGCGCGCCGCGATCCTGGCCGGCGCGCTCGCGGTGGCCACATCCGTCAACGCCGCCGCGGCCCAGACCAAACGCGCTCCTGCCCGCGTACTGAGCGCCGGCGATTCGATCACCGCCCTCGTCGACTCCCTCGGCCGCGACCCCAACGGGATCGCGATCGAGCGGTCCGCGGTGCAATCCGGGCCGCGCACGGTCCCGGCGGGGACCACGGTGAACGGGTCCATCGGCTCGTTTCACGGAGCCCTCGACGTCCGCGGCACGGTCACCGGCAACGCCGTTGCGTTAGGCGGCGACGTCGTCGTCCACTCCGGCGGCGTCGTGCGCGGCGACGCGGTCGCGTTAGGCGGCCACGTGCAGCTCGATGGCGGAACGGTGCAGGGCGAGATGCGCTCGCTGTCGGCGCTCACGGTGGGACCGCTGGCCCGGACCGCGCCGCGCACGCCGGCGCAGGTCACCAACCGGTCGCTGTCGCTGGCCGTGGGCTGGTACCTCGTGCTCGCGGTGATCGGCCTGTTCGCCGCGCTGTTCGCGCGCGGCAACCTCGAAAACATCGCCGAACGCATCCGCGACGACTTTTCGCGGTGTTTCTTCTACGGCGTCGTTGGGCAGATTGCGTTCTTGCCCGCGCTCGTCGTCTGCATCGTCGCGCTCTGCATCACCGTCATCGGAATTCTGCTCATTCCGTTCGCGATCGTCGGCTTCGTGCTGGGCGGCGCCGGTGCCGTCGCCCTGGGCTTCCTTGCCATGTCGTACGTGACCGGCGAAGCGGCCATGCGATGGCGCGGAGCGGTATCGCCCTACACCCCGCCGCCGGTGGTGCAGTTCCTGTTCATCGGGTTGTCGCTCTACTTCGTGCTGTGGATGGTCGGAGGGCTGCTGTCGTGGGCGGGTTGGTTCGGCGCACTGATTCGACTCGTCGCGGCGATGGTTACGTGGGTGGCAGTCACCGTCGGGTTCGGCGCCACGCTTGCGTCGCGCGGCGGGACACGTGCGCCCGGTGGCCGCGTTCCGCCCGCGCACACGCCGCCCACGCTCCCCGACGCCAGCTGGCAGACGCCGACGCCCGTATCAGGGGTCGCCGCGGCGCGCCGTCCAACGCCGCCACCCCGGTCGGTGCAGCGCTGATGCGCGCTCGACATTACTGGTTGGCCGTGCTCGCGCTCGCCTTCGTCGCGGCGCATGCTCCCGTGGCGCACAGCCAGGTCTGGCGGACGGTCACCGCCTCGCGTCAGCGCGGATCGGCCGATTCCCTGCGGCTCCACGTGTACTTCGGCGCGGGCACGTTCACCATCGTGCCGGCCACGGAGCCGCTGCTCTACACGCTCGACCTGCGATTCGACGCGGGCCGCGTGCGGCCGATGCACCATTACGACGCCGCGACGAACACGCTGACGATCCGCTCGGACAGCGCGATCGGCCACCCGTTCTCGCTCGACCTCAAGCGCACCGGGTTCAACTTCAGCGGACCGGGCGACGACCGCAACGGCACCGACCTCTCCCTGGGCCTCGCGCGCGGCGTGCCGCTCGACCTGTCGCTTACGTTAGGCGCGTGCGACGCGACGCTCGACCTCTCGAACCTCTCGGTGCGGCGGCTGCACCTCGAGACCGGAGCGAGCCAGACCACGATGACGTTTTCGGCGCCGAATCCCGTCGCCATGACGTCGATGCAGCTGGACATCGGCGCCGCCGGCCTCACCGTGAACGCGCTCGGCAACGCCCACGCAGCGAACGTGCAGGTCTCGGCCGGCGTCGGGGGGGCGGACCTCGACCTCGGTGGAACGTGGACGGGCACGATGCACCTGGTGTTGAGCGCTGCGTTAGGCGGCATCACCCTGCGCGTGCCGCAGGACGTGGGGATCGAGGCGCGCGTCGCCAAAACCCTGGGCAGCCTCGACGCCGCCGATCTCACCGAGCGCGACGGTGTGTATCATTCGGCCAACTGGGCGAGCGCGACGCGCAAGATCGTCATCGACGCCACAGCCACGCTTGCCGGTCTCGAGATCACCCGCGAGTAGGCTGCGCCGTCCAGTCGGTCGCCGCCCGCTCGTCGACCACCACGCGTGACGTAGTTCCGAGGCCGCGTGCTACGCGTTCGGCGGCGCCGGCCTGAGGAGCACCGGCGTCCCGCGCGCCGCGCCCAACGTCCCGCCGGCGCTCCCGTCGCGCACGGCGATTTCCAGCAAGCCGGACGATCCGATCACCGCCACCACATCGCCCGATGTGCCGTCGCCGTACGACCGTACGATCGGCACTACGCGCTCGCCGAGCACAACCGATCCGCCGCGCGGCGCCACGAGGTTGGTGATCAGATTGCCGAACCGGTCGACCGTGATCACTTCGCCCGACACGGTGCCATCGGCCAGCCGCTTCGCCTCGGGCGTGCGACGCAGCACCGGCGCGTCGTACGTCCGGCCTAACGCCTCCAGCGGCGAGCCGCCGGCCAGCCGCGCCGCCGCGGGGGCGAACACGTCGCGCCCGTGAAACGTCGCCGACGCCTGCGGCGGGGTCGGCAGCTCGACGACCCGCACGTCCGACCGCAGCAACGCGGGCGAGAGCACGCCGTTGTCGGGTCCGACGAGAAACCGGCCGTCGCTCTTCACGGCCAGCGCCGCGCGCGACGTGCCGACGCCCGGGTCCACGACCACCAGGTGGATCGTGCCTAACGGAAAGCGCCGCCAGTAGCGCGCGATCGCCAGCCGCGCGCCGTCCACATCCCGCGGCGCCACGTCGTGCGCGATGTCCACGATCTGCGCCTGCGGCAGCATCGCGTAGATCACCCCCTTCATTTCGCCGACGTATCCGTCGGCGGTGCCGAAGTCGGTGAGGAGCGTGATCAGCGGCATGGTCACACGGACTTACGCTTCCATCGGCCCCAGCGCCAGAGCGACATCATCGCCACGCCGCGGCCCAACGCAGTGATCGAGATGGTCCACCAGATCCCGGCCGTGCCCCATCTCGCAGCCGCCCACACGGCGATCGGAAGGCGCAGCACCGTGAGCGTGCTCGACGTGAGCATGGGCGGCAGCGTCTCCCCGGCCCCGCCCAGCGCACCCTCCAGTACGAGCTCGCTTCCGCTGAACAGCGTGGACACCGCCGCGATCCGCAGATAGTGCGCGCCCTCGATGACGACCGCCGGATCGCGCGTGAACAGCCCGGTGAACTGCGGCGCCAACGTGAACTCGAGCAACGCGCCGACGGCGCAGATCACGGTGGAGAACCCCGTGGCGATCCACCCCGCGCGCGCCGCGCGCTGCGGCTGCCGCGCGCCCAGATTCTGCCCGACGATGGCCGCGGCCGCGGCGCCGCAGCCCACACCGATCATGAACGTCCAGCTCTCGACCCGCTGCCCGACGCCTAGCGCCGCCAGCGCCGGCGTGCCGAACTCCGCGGTCGTGCGCGTGAGGAGCACGTACACGATCGCGAACACGATGCCGGTGACGGCGGTGGGGAGCCCGACGCGCGAGATCGCGGCCAGCGTGCCCAACGCGATCCGCCCCACGCGGATCTTCCGTCGGCGCACGAGGAGCGCGATGCCGAGCACGAAGGCGACGGCGCGCGTGGCGATCGTCGCCACCGCGGCGCCGGCGATGCCTAACCGCGGCGCCGGTCCCAGACCGAGGATGAGCACCGGGTCCAGCACCAGGGCCGCCGCCACCGTGGCCACGAGGAGCAGGAACGGCGTGCGCGTGTCGCCGGAGGCGCGGAACGCCGCGTCCACGGCGAAGAAACCGAAAATGAGCGGCGCCCCGATCAGGTAGGTGCCGAGATACCGGATGCCTAACGCAGTGACGCCGGGCGGCGTGTCCATCACCGCGAACATTCTGTGCAGCGCCAGGTGCCCGGCGACGGCAATGACCGCCCCGATGAACAGCGCATACGCGACCGCGTCGCCCACCGCCCGCGCCGCGGCGTCGGGCCGGCCCTGCCCGTGGCGCCGCGATGCGACAGCCGTGAGGCCGACGCTGATCATGTCGGCGCACGAGATGATCATCCAGATCCAGAATATCGACGTCGATACCGCCGCCAGCCCGGCCGCGCCGATCTTCTGCCCCACCCAGAACGCGTCGACCGAGTAGAACAGCGTCATGAGCAGCATCGACGCCACCGCCGGCAGCGCGAACACCACGATCGCGCGCGCCAGCGGTCCACTCGTGATCGCCGGGTTCGCCCCGTATTCACCCGTGACCGCGACGGTCAGGAGCCCGTCGCGAGGGTCCAACGGCAACGCGGCCGCCGGATCGAGCTCCGGCGGCCGCGTTGGAGTGGACGGCGTCACGCTTCGCTCGCTCATGCAGCTCTGGCCCGGTCCACCGCGTCCACGACGCGACGCGCAGCATCTTCGAGCGCGCGCGCGGCCGCTGACTCCGGCTCCGACAACACGATGGGCACCCCTTCGTCGCCACCCGCGCGCACCGGCGGATAGAGCGGAATCTCGCCGAGCAGCGGTACACCCAGCTCGTCGGCCAAGCCGCGCCCGCCGCCGGCGCCGAAGATCGGCGTCCGCGCGCCACAGCCGCTGCACTCGAGCCAACTCATGTTCTCGACGATGCCTAACACCGGGACGCTCACCCGCTGAAACATCCGCGCGCCCCGCAGCGCGTCGCCGACCGCCACCGGCTGTGGCGTCGTCACGATCACCGCGCCGTGCACGTGCGTCGCCTGCACCAGCGACAACTGCGCGTCGCCCGTCCCCGGCGGCATGTCGACCAGAAAATAGTCGAGCTCGCCCCAATCCCCGTCGCGCAGAAACTGCGTCACGATTTTCATCACGATCGGACCGCGCCAGATCGCCGGCTGGTCGCGCTCGATCAGAAACCCGAGGCTCATCAGCTTCACGCCGTGCGCCACGAGCGGCTTGATGCGGTTGTTCATCACCGGCGGCGCTTCGTCCACGCCCATCATGCGCGGAATGTTAGGCCCATAGATGTCCGCATCCATGATGCCCACGCGGGCGCCGCTCCGCGCCAGTGCAACGGCGAGGTTGGTCGCGACCGTCGTCTTCCCGACGCCGCCCTTGCCGCTCGAAATCGCGATCACATGCCCCAGGTTGGGGTACTCGACCGGTGTCGGCGGAGGCGGCACCGCAGCACGCCGCGACTGCGGCTCCTGTCCGATCACCGGCAGCGTCCGACCGGCTGGTGACGCGTCCTGTGCCTGCGGCTGCGACTTCTGCTTTGCCTGCGACGGATCTTTCACGTCCACGCGCACATCGGTAACCCCGTCGACAGCTTCGACCGCCTGACGCACCGTGCGCACCAGCGATGCCGGATCCTCGGCAGCAAGCAGCATGGTGAAGCGCACACGCCCTTCAACCGTCACGCCGATGTCGCGGATCATCTCCGACGACATCACGTCGAGCCCGGTGCGCGGATTCGTCACCGCGCGCAACGCTGCCGCGATGCGCGCCTGCAAAGGTTCAGGCATGTCGTGAATCTCCCCGATCGTTCAGAGCGCGCGCACCGCGATGATCTCCGGCACCTGCATGCGCAGGTGCGCTTCGATCCCCTGGCGCAGCATTCCGGCATCCATGTGACAATCCGGACAGTCGCCACCGATGCGGAGGACCGCTACGCCCGTCTCACCGTCGAACTCGACGAGCTCGATCACCGCGGCATCGAGACGCAACAGCGGCCGCATTTCCGTCAGCGCTTCGCGAATCCGGCGCTCGACGGATTCGTCATCGCGCGGAGCGTGCTTCCACAAGGTCATGATGCCGAAAGCTAGGTGGGGGCCGGCTCGCCTGCCAAGCCTCGCCCCGGCGACTGCTTGCCGACGAACTCACGGGCCGCGGGCAGCACGCGATCGCAGACCTCGTCCAACGAACCAGGGATGAGTGCGCCCGCCGCGCTCGCGTGACCACCGCCGCCGAATTGCCGCGCAAACGCGTTCACGTCGACGCTGCCGGTGCTCCGAAACGATGCCTTCACCTGGCCGTGCGGCAGCTCGCGGAAGAAAATAGCCATGCGCGTACCCGCCACGCTGCGCGGATACTCCGCGATGCCGTCCAGTTCTTCCGGATGCACGTGGTGTCGCTCGAGCGCGCCCGATGGCAGCGAGACCCACGACAGTCCATACTCCGGATCTACGTGCAGCGACTCGAGCGCTTCGCGAATCACGCGCAAGCGCCCAACGGACACCGACGCATAGATCCGGCGATACATCTCCTCCGGATCGACGCCCGCGGCGAGCAGCTGCCCGGCCATCGCATGACACCGCGGCGATGTGTTGCTGAAACGGAACCCTCCGGTGTCGGTGAGAATCGCCGTATAAAGCGCCCGCGCGATGGCGGGCGAGAGTGGAAGGTCGAGGACGCGCGCCAGGTCGAACACCAGCTCGCCGGTCGCGCACGCCGCGATGTCCGCCATCACGATGTCGCCCGCCGGCGCATCACTCGGCACGTGATGATCGACGACGATGCGCGGCACGTGCAGCGCGCGTACCGTGTCGGCCAGGTTGCCTAACCGGCGCACGTCGTTGATGTCGAGCACCACGAGAAGATCGATGTCCTCGATGGCGCGGGCGCCGGCGGCGCTCCGCTCGTCCACACCCTCGAGCAGAAACGAGAACATCGACGGCCACGGCGTGGGATTGACGATGCGCACCACCAGCCCGCGTTGGGCGAGGAGATGCGCCATCGCCACTTCCGATCCGCATCCGTCGCCGTCGGCGTTGATGTGCGTCGAGAGCGCCACTTTCCGGCCCGGCCTCAGCTCGGCGCCGATGCGTTCAGCCGCCGCGCGGCGGCCTGGTGGGACAGTTAGGAGATCAGGCAGCGAAAGCGTCATGATCTATCAATAGCAAGCGGCGCCCCGAACCGGGGCGCCGCTCTCCGTGCAAGAATCGCGCGGTCAATCCGCCGCGACGGCGGACGGTGCTTCGACGTTCTGCTGGAGCCGGGAGTGATACCGTCCGTAGCTAAAGTAGATGACGAGCCCGATGACGAGCCACACGGCGAGCCGGATCCACGTGTCGAGCGGCAGGAACACCATGAGGCCCACGCAGCAGAAAATACCCAGGATCGGAACGAGCGGGACGAGCGGGGTGCGGAATGGACGATGGAGATCCGGCCGCGTACGGCGCAGCACGATCACCGCCGCGCACACGATCGCAAAAGCGAGAAGCGTACCGATGTTGACCAGTTCGCCGAGCAGCTGGATCGGAAACAGGCCAGCGACGATCGCGGCAACCGACCCAGTCAGGATCGTCGTCACGTATGGTGTCTTGAACCGCGGGTGCACCTTCCCGAAGACCGGCGGGAGCAGTCCGTCGCGCGCCATCGAAAAGAAGATACGCGGTTGACCCATCAACATGACCAACACCACCGACGCCAGGCCCAGGATCGCCCCGATGTTGACCACTTCCTTGAGCCAGCCAATCCCCGTGTGCGCAATCGCCACGTACACTGGAAACGCGACGTTGAGTTCCGTGTAGTTCGCGAGACCGGTCATGACAAGCGCCATCAGGATGTACAGAAGCGTACAGATGGCTAACGATCCGAGAATGCCGATCGGCATGTCGCGTTGGGGGTTTCGAGCCTCCTGAGCGGTTGTGGATACCGCATCGAACCCGATGTACGCGAAGAAGATCACGCCTGCGCCGCGGATCACCCCGCTCCATCCATAAACGCCCGTCTGGCCGGTCGTATTGGGTGGAACGAACGGGTGCCAGTTCGCCGGATTCACGAACGCGAACCCGATGCCGATCACGAGAAGAACGATCGCAACCTTTACGAAGACGATGAAGTTGTTGAAGTTCGCCGACTCTTTGATGCCGACCACCAGGAGCACCGTCATCGCTGCGGCGAGCACCAGCGCCGGCAAGTTGAGCAGCGCGCCCGTAGCGTGCACGTGCCATCCACCCGTGACGGTCAACGGTGCGTTCGACAGTGATGCGGGAATGTGGAGGCCCCACTCGTTCATGAGTGCGGTGAAGTAGCCGGACCATCCCACGGCCACTGTCGATGCACCGAACAGGTATTCCAGGATCAGGTCCCAGCCGATGATCCACGCCAGGAACTCGCCCAACGTCGAGTACGCGTACGTGTACGCGCTCCCGGCGATCGGAATCATCGAGGCAAACTCTGCGTAGCACAGGCCGGCGAAGAGACAGGCGATCCCGGACAGGATGAACGAGAGCACCACCGCCGGTCCGGCGTACTGTGCCGCCGCCGTGCCCGTCAGCACGAAGATGCCCGCGCCGATGATCGCGCCGATGCCCAACAACGTGAGGTTCGTCGCCCCGAGCGCCCGCTTGAGTGAGCCCTCTCCCTCAGCGCCGGCCTCGTCCATGAGCGCGGCTATACTCTTCGTCGCAAACAAACTCATTCGGGATCTCCGTCGGAGACTATGATATTGATGGATGCGCGCGCGCCACGCGACATGAAGGCAGGACCAGGCCGCGACGGTGCTACGTTCACGGGGCGTGCCCCCCTTTGTCAAGGGAGACGTGCTACGCACACCCGCCAACTACACTGAGTAGTTGGGCGCCTCCCGGGTTATCGCAACGTCGTGTGGATGCGATTCGCGAAGACCCGCCGTTGTGATCCGCACGAACTCGGTCTCCGTGCGCAGCGCCTCGATGGTCGCGCAGCCGACGTATCCCATCCCGCTGCGCAGCCCGCCGACCATCTGATAGATGACGTCGGCCACAGGTCCTTTGTATGGCACCCGGCCCTCGATGCCTTCTGGCACCAGCTTCTTGGGCGACATCTCGCCTTCCTGGAAGTAGCGATCCGCGCTGCCGTCCTGCATCGCCGAAAGACTCCCCATGCCACGGATCATCTTGAAGCGACGTCCCTCGAGGAGGAACGACTCGCCGGGGCTTTCCTCCGTTCCAGCCAGCATCGAGCCCATCATTACAGACGAAGCCCCCGCGGCGAGCGCCTTCACGATGTCTCCCGAATACTTGATCCCGCCGTCCGCGATTACCGGAACGCCGCCCGCACCCTCGACCGCCTCGAGCACCGCCGTCAATTGCGGCACGCCGACGCCCGTGACCACACGCGTCGTGCAGATCGACCCCGGGCCCACACCAACCTTCACCGCATTCACACCGCGCTCGACTAACGCAGCCGCACCGTCGCGCGTCGCCACGTTGCCGGCAATCAGCTGCACGTCCGGGAACATCTCGCGAACCGTGGCCGTCGCCCGCAGCACCGGCTCCGAGTGCCCGTGCGCCGTATCCACCACGATCGCGTCGACTCCCGCTGCAATGAGCGCCGACGCGCGCTCCGTCATGTCGCCCGCTGCGCCGATCGCGGCCGCAACGCGCAGCCGTCCGTGCTGATCCTTGTTCGCCACCGGGAACTGCCGGCGCTTGTGGATGTCCTTCACCGTGATGAGCCCGCGGAGCTTTCCAGTCTCATCGACCACCGGCAGCTTCTCGATGCGATGCTGTCCAAGAATTCGTTCGGCCTCATCGAGCGTCGTGCCCACCGGCGCGGTGACCAGACCATCCTTCGTCATCGCATCGTGCAGCGGACGGTCGAGATTCCGCTCGAATTGCAAGTCGCGATTGGTAATGATCCCGACTAACCGGCCCTCGCGATCCACGATCGGCACGCCGGAGATCTTGAAGCGCATCATGAGCGCATTCGCTTCGCGGAGCGTCGCGTCCGGCGCCAGCGTGATGGGATTCAGGATCATACCGCTCTCGGATCGCTTCACACGATCTACTTCAGCGGCCTGGCGGTCGATCGACATGTTCTTGTGGATCACGCCGATTCCGCCGGCCCGCGCCATCGCGATCGCCATTTCGGACTCGGTGACCGTATCCATCGCGGCCGACACGAGCGGTAAGTTGAGCGGAATGCCGGTGGTGAAGCGCGATGTGGTGCTGACGTCCTTCGGATGCGAATACGAATGACGAGGAACGAGCAGCACGTCGTCGAACGTCAACGCGTATCCATCGCGCACGCGTGACGCGCCCTCTTCAATGCGCGACGGCCCGCCCTCCACTGACGTGGAATGGGCGGGCCGGAGGGCTGACGCGCGAGTTGTGGTAGCCATAGCCAAAGCTACGGCGCGCACCTATACGCTGCAAGCGCGCTGAAGGGCACCACCGCTCTACAGCAGTCGTTTGCGCAGCCGCCGGCGGACGCGCATACGCGCACTGAACGGCAGGAAGAACGCCGCGGCCAAGAGGACCGCCTCGAGACTCTTTGGCGTTAGCTCGCGCGGATCCCCATCCCAGTGATCGGCAAGCACATCGGCGCCGGCGCGCGCGATCAATCGGTCCAGCGCCAGCATGATCACGTAGATGTCATCCACTTGTCCGATCAGCGGAATGAAATCCGGAATGAGGTCGAACGGCATGATCACGTAACCGATGGCGGCGCCCACCAGCACCTTGTCCAGCACCGACACACGCTCATCTGTGAGCAGGCCCCACAGGAGTCGCAGATACGACGGAATCTGCCTGACCGCGCCAAGTACGGTGCGCTTTGCCGCACGCCGCGGACCGCGGCTCGACCGGCGCTCCTGTCGCTCGTTCTTGTCGCGCCTCCAGGCGCCGCCGAGCACTCTGCCGCCTTGGCGCTCGAGACGTTTCGTTCTGAGACTCATGACGCACCTCCCGTCGAGTCCTGCGACTGCGTTCCGTTAGGCGAGCTCGGCGCCGCCGGCGACGCCGGCGGCGCACCGTCTTCGGACGCAGGTTCGTCCGCTCGATCCGTCGACGCGGCGCGACTCGCGGTGCGTGCCGCAACCTCCATCACATCGGATGCCACTGATTTCCCCGCCGCCGCGACGCCCTGCAACACTCCCATCGCCTTGCTCAAGAGCCCCATCGTCTCTGCGATGCCCGTCGCCGAAACCCGGCCCGCCCGCAGGCTGTCCTCCACGCCTTCGGCAAAGCGCTGAAAAACGTTGGGCGTTTGCGCGGTCTTCTGCGCGTAGCGCGATTCGAGGAACTCGAGGTAGTCGAGCACTTGATAACCACGCTCATCCGGCAGCGTGTCGAGCTTGCGCAGGAGGCGATCCCGCAATGTCTCGTTCATGTCATCTACGGCAGTGACGGCGTCAACCGTGCCAGCGAACGCGGCGGCCTCGCACGTCGATATGCACGTAAGGATGACGATATCTGCGGCTGGTGTACACTCCCATACCGCCCACCAGGTCGGGATACTCCGCTTCGACCGAATCCACGGCCGCTGCCACGAGCCGAGCGTCCTTGCGATCGATCCTGCCGTTGCCGTCGGCGTCGATCGAGACATCGAGTGCATCGCCAAACTGATGGCGACTGTCCCGGGCGGCGTGGGGCACATGCCGATTGTACGCCGGCGTCCGGAATCCAGAATGCAGATCGAGTTCGACCGGGACATCGCCGCGCTCGCGGCCGAGCGACCGCGAGATGCGCTCGAGCACCAGCTCGAGTTTGTCGAACACACGCGGATCGATCGCCGCATACCTCGGCCACGTCTCCTGTCCGTCTCGCGACAGGAAATCGCCCAGGCGGAGATGCGCCGATATCGGCAAGTCGACTTCGTCCGACGTCACCTTCACGAAGCCTTCGGGACGATCGGTCGAATCCGTGCGATGCCGCTCGCCGCGGTACCATCCGATCTTGTAGCCGTCGAGCGACAAACCACGTTTCTCGTCGAACGGCACCATCACGGCGAGCGACATGCCGTCGACCACGTGCTGCTGCGTGCCGTGAATCAGCGTGAGCCGGTAGAAGCCCGGTTGCTCGGGCGCGACAAGTGTGTCGCCGGAGTAAGCGCGCGCACTGTCTTCCAACCGGGAATCGGACACGCGCTCCCACGCGTAGCGGAGCGTGAGCGTGTCGTCGGGCATCGTAATCGGATAGTCGACGGCCTCGCCGGGCATGGCGACGGCAAGTCGGAGCTCGCCGCTCTTGCCGAGCGCTTCGGGGGCCGGTGTCGCCTCGAGAGCGAGGGACCCGAAGGAACTGTCGACCACGAGCCCCGACGCGACAGCAGTCGCAAGGGCGCGCGGCGGATGATACCAGCCGATGACACCGGCGGCAGCGCCACCCCAGAATGTCAGCTTGAGCAGTTTTGTTAGGCGGCGGCCTGTTGCCGAGGCCGCTCGGAGCATGGGATGCCGACCGGAAGCTGGCGGCCGGCCGCTGGTCACCGTGCGCCCCAGCGCACGCGCTCACCGCGCGTGTCGATGTGCACGAATGGTCCGTGCGCACGCGTCGCGTGATACAGCCCCACCCCGCCGATCAGATCGGGATGCGCCGCTTCCACGCGGTCGACCGCATCGCGAATGACGCGAGCGTCGCGAAGATTCACGCGCCCGTCGCGATTCAGATCATCCATCCGGCCCGACTCGGTGTTGTCGACGAACACATCCGCCGCATCCCCGTACTGGTGACGGCTGTCGCGAGCACGACCACCGCGCTTGCCGACGCCGCGTCTGTTGTATTCCGGCGTCCGGAACCCCGACATGATCGTCAGGTGTGTCACGCGGACGCCGTGCGCATTCAGATCATCGATCACGAGTTCGAGCTTGTCGACCAACTTCGGGCTCAGCGCGAGGTACTTTGGCCACACGTCTTCCTGGTCGTGCGTTAGGAAGTCGCGGAGTTGAAAGTGCTCCGAAACCCAGGTGTCCTCGTTTACCGGCGTGACTTCGATGAAGCCATCCGGATCGGCGTACATCGAGTCGCGAGACGCGTGCCGTTCGTGCGGCCAAGTGCCAAGCCAATAGGACCCGATGCGTCCCCTTTGCTTTGCGGCGAACGGCACGAGCGAGATGAAGCAGAGCGGTTGCGTTAGAGCGCTATCATGAACGGCGTAGACGCCCGGGCGATCGAGTGCGCTGTCGCCGAACAATTCTTGGAGCGCATCGACGCCGTACGGATGCGACGGACTCACGAAGAGCGCGCGAAGTTTGCCGCTGCGGCCCACGAGTGAGTCGAGAAACCAGAGACCTGCGTTGGCGGG
>DAHUXU010000438.1 GCA_027307005.1 Gemmatimonadota bacterium | reverse complement strand
CCGGCGGCCCCGAGGCGTACAGCTGCCAGCCCAGCCGCGACGATTACGAAAAACTGATCCAGCGCGGCGACCCGTTTGCAGTGATTCAGTGCGACCGCGTCGCGTTCCGCTTTTACTATCCGAGCGATTACACGACGTCCGGCAAGCGGGACAGCACGTCCCATACGGGGAGACACATCGGCCTGCGCGAGTGACCTGCGCAGCGGGAATCGAGGAGTTTATTACACGATTCTCACCCTGAGAGAGAGCCGCCGCGTCGAGCGGAGTTAAAGTGGGACAATCATCGACGCACACGTGGTCGTCCATGCGTCGCGCCGGTCCATCGGTCCATTGCTTGCTCTTGTGCCAGGTGCGCCCCGGACTCGCGCACTTCAGCGACGAGCACCACGGAAGGCGATCGTCTTCGCAGATGCTTAGGAGGTTGACTATGATCCGGAAGATCACCGCGCTCGCTTGCACGCTCGCGCTGGTCCCCGCACTGGCGTTCGCGCAGCAAACGACACCACCGACGCACGACACGACCACGCGGATGGACACGACGACCCGCATGGACACGACGAGCAAGGTGACCCAGGACACGTCGTACGGGAAACTCGGTTCGCCGATGACCACGGCCAAGAATCCTGGCCTAACGAGCGACGAGGTGAAGCAGTTGCAGAAGGCCATCAACTCGAACGGATGCGACGCTGGATCGGCTGATGGCGTGTGGAGCGCCAAGACCGAGCAGGGCGTCCAGTGCATCCGTCAGCAGAAGAACATCACGAGCACCGACATCAACGACGTGCTGAAAGCACTGAATCTGAGTTTCACAGTGAAGAGTGACTCGTCGAGCATGCCGCACGACACGACCAGCCACTGACGCCTCCATTCGCCTTCCCGGTCCGGCACCAGCGGCACCGGGGGGCGCTCCGGGGCGCCCCGCGCGTCCGCTGATGTCAGAACCCCCATGCCCGATCGTTGGGCATGGGGGTTTCTGACATCAGGCGGCCGGCTGTTCCCCGAGAGCGACCGTTTGCATGAAGGCGTTGTACACGTCGGGGCGCCACCAGCCGCGCGACTCGCGCATGCGGCGCAGCGCTTCCTCGAACGCCAGCGCGCCGCGATAGCTGCGGGTGGTGGTGAGTGCGTCGAACACATCGACGATGCAAATGATCTGCGCCGCCAACGGAATTTCGTCGCCGCGCAGCCGGTCGGGATAACCCGAGCCGTCGTACTTCTCGTGGTGCCATCGGATGATCGGCTTGAGATCCCACGGGAATTCCACCGTCGCGAGCAACTCGAGGCCCCACACCGGGTGCATCTGCATGGTCGCGAATTCATCCGCGGTGAGCGGACCGGCCTTGTTCAGGATCTCGTGCGGCACGCGGACCTTGCCGAGGTCGTGGAGATACGCGCCTAACCGAACGGCCGTCTGCTCCGTCTCGTCCAGGCCCAGCGCGCGCGCCACCTCGATCGCGTACTGCGCCACGCGCTCGCAGTGGCCAAACGTGTAGCTGTCGGCCGATTCGATCGATTGGCCCCAGTCGCGAACGATCGCCAGGAAGGTGTCCTCGAGATTCGCGCGCTTGGCATCGACATCGACGAGGTCCCGGCGCGCGTCCAGGCGACCGAACAACCGGTGCGCCGAGTTGAGCAGGGTGAGCGCCTCCTGATTCCGCCCCATCGCTTGAAACAAACGCGCGAGCTCGCGGGAGCTTTCGGCCTCGCTGAGGACCGAGCCCGTCGAGACCGCGTGATCGCTGGCGGCCCGCAGCCGCGACTCGGCAAGGGCATAGCGGCCCGTCTCGCGGAACACGACGCCGATCACTTTGTACGCGTCGGCTTTGTCGAGCCGCGCGCCGAGTTGGTCGAAGATGCCTAACGCAGCTTCGGCGCCGCGGCGCGCGGTGTCGTAGCGCTGGCGGGCGAGATGCACCTCCGCGTTGTTGAGCAGGCACAACCCGCGGAGGTGCACGTCGCCGATCGACTCGGCGATGGCGATGCTCTGCGCGTAGTAGCGATCCGCGTCATCCCACAGCTCGCGGTCCGCGCTGAGCATGCCGAGGTTGTGGTAGGCGATCGCGCAGCCTTTTTCGTCGCCGAGCGTCCGGCACGCGTCGAGGGAGCGCTGATAGTGCGCCAGCGCGGCGACGACGTCGCCCTGCGTGTTGGCGAGGACGCCGAGATTCTGCTCCACACGCGCTCGCAGCTCGAGCACATCGCCGCCTAACTCGAGCGCCTGATGGAACGTGTCTCGGGCGGTCGAGATCTTGCCCGCCTCGAACTCGAAGCCCGCGAGAACGTTCAGGGCTTCCGCAGCAAGCAGGAGGTGCTGCGCCTCCATGGCCACGTCGCGGCTCCGCTCGCACAGCGCTCGCGCGCGCGTGGCGTCGTTGCGGTGGTGGTGCAGGACCGCCAACCGACGTAGCGCTTCCGCCAGCACCGTCTTCTCGCCGCTCGTCTCCGCCGCGGCAACGGCGCTGTCGTATGCATCCATTGCTTCGGGAATGCAGCCGGATCGTTCGCACTCCCGCGCCCGGACAATCAGATCGCCGGCGCGGTAGGGGTACTGCGTCTGCCCCCACCGCGTCGGCGATTGTGCGAGACCGACGCCGGAGCGCGTCGGGATCGTGTGTGACACTTACGTCCTCACCAGGCGATTGCGTACCGCGAGAAGTGATGCACCTGCCCGCTCACGCGGCGTGTCAGCAGGTTGTCGACCGACAGCAAGTACGACAGGATGTTCAGCTTGCTGTCGGTGTACGCGATGCGTTTCGGCAGGAGCACCGGAACGATCGGACATGCGCTGTAGTCCAGCGTGAGCTGCGGTAGATGATTGGGGTTGAACTGCAGCCCTTCAGGCTGGAACTGCACCGACACCACCTTGTCGACCGGGGCCGAACCAATGATCCGCACCGGACTGGACAGCGCGCCGGCCGGAATCACCAGCTTGTGCTTCCCCATCGTGATGACACCGCCGGCCGGGCCGACGACCTCGGTGTCCGCGGCGAACGGCTGCGGCGTGCACCGAAACAGCGTTCCCACCAGGTTGGTCGCCGTGCTCAGGATCGGCAGGCTCAATGATTGACTGGTCTTCGGAACCTCTGGTGTGGAGATCCCGGTCGGTCCCATATCGGAAAAGCAACTGGCACTCGTCGCGATGAGCACCGCCGACAGGGCGAGCATGCGCATTCTGGTTCGCAGCATAGGGTCTCCGTAAGCACGTGCATTGGGTGACTTAGCCCTTCGCCGGCTTGGCGCCGCCGACGCGGCGACCCCACCTAGGATCGCGGCCAGACCTAAGGCAACCGCCGTACCTGAAAGTCAGAATGACCGATTCGCCCCATGCGGTACGATCTCTATCAGCGGCTAAAGCGGTTCTGCTGGCTGGGTTTGCGCGCGCGGTCCTCCGGACCGGTGTCCAAGAGCTGGACACCGTGGTTACAGAACGCGCCCGGGGTGCACGGCCGCGTTAGACGGGGCTAACTGCCAGGGTGGGGTTGTTTTGCGACAGCATCTGCCGCGGCTGGGAAACGGAAGGCGCCTGCTACGTCGCGGCCATCGGAGTCGGACTTGTCGTGTTGGCGTCGTCCATCGCGGGCAGCGAGAGGCTGAACACACTGCCGCCGCCTTTGCGGGGCTCATAGCGTAAAGCGCCGCCTTGCGCTTGTGCGAGCCCGCGAGCAATCGCCAAGCCGAGGCCAGCGCCGCCTTTGCGGCCGCCCGCGCGTGTGTCGGGTTGATAGAAGGGATGGAAGATCCGCTCTGCTTCCGGGGGTGGAACTCCCGGTCCGCGATCGGACACCGTGAACCAGATCGCGTCACCACGCCGGCACACGTCGAGATCGATGGTCGTACCTGGCGGCGCATATCGATCGGCGTTCTCGATGAGGTTCACGAGGATGCGCATCGATTGCACGAAGTCGAATCGGCCGAGCAACGCGGGCTGGTCGAGGTTCAGCCGCGGCGTTTGCAAGCGCCCATCGAGCGATTGGCCTAACTGACGCACCACGGCGCCGATGAGATCTTCGGCCGTGTTGAGCTCCACACGCACCGGGAAGGGACCGGCTTTCATGCGCGACAGGTCGAGCAGGTCGCCCACCATTCGGCTCAGCCGATCGGCCTGCTCCTCGATGACGGCTGCGCTCGGCTCGCCGCGACCAGCGGCGTCGTGGGCGAGCGCTTTGAGGGCCGTGAGCGGCGTGCGCAGGTCGTGCGACACCGATGCGAGGACGAAGTCCTTCATGCGATCGGCTTCGCGCAGCGCGGTCGCGTGGTCGGCTTCCGTCTCGAGGCGGAGGCGCTCGACGCCTAACGCCGCGTAGTACGCCAACGCACCCAGAAAGCGCCGCCGGGCGCGACCGCGCGCAATCGGCTCGGAGGCCGCGACGCGAAGCACGCCGACGGTGCGCGCGTTGACGCGCAACGGCAGCACGAGCGAGCGCGCATCATCCGTCTTGAGCCCCAGATCATCATCGGCCACCGCCGAGACGCCGCGCTGGACTTCGCCGCCGGGGCGGATGGCGGCGGCGAATCCCCGTTCACCGACCCACGTGGCGAGCTCGCGGTCGCGCGCGTCGAGCGCGCCCGCGTCCTGCCCGGCGCTGGCAATCGGTTCCTCGCCTAACCGTGAATCGGCCCAGGCAAAGATGCTGCAGCCGACCGCGTTCAGCGTACGGTGGACGATTTCCGCAATGGCGTGCAGCGCGTCGGCGGCCCGGCCGGCGTTCAGCGCTTCCGCGCCCAGTCGCGACAGCCATGCGACTTCATCGGCGCGTTGCCTCGCGCGGCTCGCGGCTTCCTGCGCGCGCACCAGCAACTGCGTGGCCACCGCGGCCACGACGAGGAACGAGATCAGCGCGACCCAGTCGAGCGGCTTGTCGACGTTCCACTGGTCGAATGGCGGCTGAAAGTAGTAGTCGATGAGCAGGAAGCCGGAGCACGCCAGGGTCAACCCGAGCGCGCGTCCGCCGCTCACGCTGCCGCCTAACACGATCAGCAGATACGCGAGTGCGACGTGCCCCTCGTTGATGTCGGTGCGTACGTAATACATGGCCGCCGTAGCGGCCGTCAGGACGGCGCCCCAGATGAGCCATGGTCGGACGCTGGGCCACACGCGCGTCAAACGTGCACGCGCATCCGGGCTGAACGGTTGGAATTCGATCGTCATCGAAGGGCCGGCGTCCTATCGATCCGCAGCATGTGGCCAACCTCTCCTGCTTCTGAATGTACACGGTGCGGCCGGGTTCGCCGAGCGCGCCGCGTGCGTTCGGGTATTACACCGAAGTCAGCTCCGTGAAGAGGTTGTTCAACGACTCGGCAAGCGTTGGATGCGCGAGCACCGCGTCGCGCAGCGCGGTGTACGGCAGGCCGCCCATCATGGCGAGCTGAAGCATGCTCATGATTTCGCCGCCTTCGATTCCGAGAATGGCGCAGCCGAGGATCAGGTGGCTGTCTCGATCGACGATCGCTTTCATGAAGCCGCGCGATTCCGCCGTCTCGAGCGCCCTTGCCACTTTCGACATCGGCATCGTCGCGACGGCAATGCGGCGGTGTTGATCGAGCGCCTCGCGCTCGGTCATCCCGACCCGGCCCAGCTGGGGGTCCATGAACACGGTGTACGGCACGAGTCGGCCGGCGATCGAAGCCGAGCCGCCCTCGAGCAGGTTCGTGCGTAGAATCCGGAAGTCATCGTAGGAGATGTGCGTGAAAGCCGGGCCGCCCTTCACGTCGCCGATGGCGTAGACGCCGGGAACCGTGGTCGCGAGATGGTCGTCGACGCGGATGTGGCCTCGTTCGTCGAGCGCGATGCCGGCGCGCTCGGCCGCGAGCGTGTCTGTGTTAGGCACACGCCCGGTGGCCAGCAGGAGATGCGTCGCCGTGATGCGCCGGTCGCCGGCGCGCGTCGCGGCCGTGAGGCTGATTCCGTTTGGCGACTGCTCGACGCCGGTAGCGCGTGCCTCGAGGACGAGATCGATGCCGTCCTCGCGCAGAATCGACGCGACCGCCTGCGCGACGTCCTCGTCTTCGTGGCCGAGGAGCTGCGGGCCGTGCTCGACGATGGTGACACGGCTGCCGAATCGCCGAAACATCTGCGCGAATTCGACGCCCACGTATCCGCCGCCGACGACGAGCAGATGTGCCGGCAGCACCTCCAGGTCCATGACGGAGGTCGAGTCCAATGTCGACACCTGCTCGAACCCAGGAATGGCGGGTCGTGCAGGACGAGCGCCGACGTTGATGATGATCGTGGATGCGGCCAGCGTGCGCGTCGAACCGTCTGATGCGCGCACCTCGACGCGCCGTTCTCCGACGAAGCGGGCATCGCCGAAGAGGATCTCCACTCCGGCGCGCGTGATCGAGTGTTCGCTGCTCTGTCTGAACTCGGACACGATGGCGCGCTTCCGCGCGACGACGGCAGGCAAGTCGATCGTGACGTTGCCGCACTGGACCCCGAAATCCGCCGAGCGCTTCGCGAGATATGCGACGCGCGCGCTCGCGATCATCGTCTTGGTGGGGGTGCAGCCTTCGTTGATGCAGGTGCCCCCGATGTGACGCCGCTCGACCAACACGGTGCGGCGACCGGCTCGCGCGAGAGCGCTGGCGAGCGGCCCTCCACCTTGGCCCGATCCAATGACGAGTGCATCGACGTGTACATCGGTCATGCGCAGTGCTCCGTTGGGAAGGCGGTCACTGGTCCGCCGTGTAAGGCTGCTCGAGCATGCACCAGCGAATCAAGGCACGGTCTGCCGGACTCGCACGGCGCGAGCGAGAACGCGACTTGCTTGGGAGGCTGGTCCGCCCTTGGGTCCGGCCGATCGAGGCTTGCCATCGGGCTGATGAATGGTATCTACTTCGATTCGGGTACCGATGCGCGGCGCCCGAACTGCCGCGCGCTTAGCCGCCGTTGACTGTAGCCGCTCGACCGATGACCCTGACTCAGTTGAATGCGGCCCCTTCCGCGGCCGACCGGATCGCTGCCATGCTCGAGGAAGCGCGTGCGCGCACGCTGCGGCTCATCGAGCCATTGAGTGAGCAGGATCTGCACCTGCAGCACGATTCGCTGATGAGTCCCGTGATCTGGGACCTCGGCCACATCGCGCACTTCGAGGAGCTGTGGTTGACGCGCAACCTCGACGGGCCCGTGGAGTTCGTGGAGATGCCGGGCATGTACAACCCATTCGAGCATCCTCGACGCGTGCGTGGCGCGCTCCCGCTCCCGAGCCTGCGCGAGTGCCGCGCCGAGATGCACGAGATTCGCGTGCGCGTACTCGAGCGCTTGCGCGCCGCGGATTTCGAGGATGGCAGCGATCTGCTGCGGGACGGCTACGTCTACGCGATGGTCGCGCAGCACGAATATCAGCACAACGAAACGATGCTGCAGACGCTGCAGCTCAAGAGCGGCGCACCGTACCGCGCGCCGCGCCGTGTGCATCTGCCGGCGGCGCCGGCGCTTGCGCCTAACGATGCGCCCATGGTGCGCTTCCCCGGCGGGCGCATCCCGATGGGAACCGATGACCGGTCCCGCGCGTACGACAACGAGCGGCCGCGCCACGAGGTCGACATCCCGCCATTTTGGATCGACGCCCATCCGGTGACTAACGGAGCATACCTGTCGTTCATGGAGGCCGGGGGGTACGAGAACCCCGCCTGGTGGTCGGACGCCGGCTGGCAGTGGCTTCGGGAAGCGCGCGTGTCCGCGCCGAAATACTGGGAGCACCGTGACGATGGCTGGTTCACGCGCAGCATGGATCTCGTCGAGCGCGTGGATGAATCGAAGCCGGTCTGCCACGTGTGCTACCATGAGGCAGATGCGTTCGCGCGCTGGGCCGGAAAGCGGCTGCCGACGGAAGTCGAATGGGAAGCCGCCGCATCCTGGGATCCAGACGCCGGTCGCGCGCGTTCATATCCGTGGGGTGACGAGCCGGCGACGATCGAGCGCGCCAACATCGATCAGTTGTCGTTCGGCACCGTACGTGTGGGGGCGTATCCACGCAACATCTCACCGATCGGCTGTCAGGGAATGATCGGCGATGTGTGGGAGTGGACATCGAGCGACTTCACGGGATACCCAGGATTCGAGAGCCACCCGTATCCGGAGTACTCCGAGGTGTTTTTCGGCAACGAGTACAAAGTGCTGCGGGGCGGGTCCTGGGCCACGCGTCCGGGAGCGATCCGCAACACGTTCCGCAACTGGGACTATCCGATTCGACGCCAGATCTTCAGCGGATTCCGCTGCGCGCGGAGCGAGCCATGACCGCGGCAGCGGTGCGTCCGCCATCTCCGTTGATCGACGAAGTGCGCGACGGATTGTCGCGTGCACAGAAGGAGCTGTCGCCCACGCTCTTCTATGACCGGCGCGGGTCGGAGCTGTTCGAGGAAATTACGCAGGTCGCCGAGTATTACCTCACGCGCACCGAGCGCGCGCTGCTGGCGACGCGGATGCCGCCGGTGATCGAGCAGCTGGCGCCGCGCACGTTGGTGGAGTTAGGCGCGGGCAGCGCGGCCAAGACGCGCTTGCTGCTCGACGCCATGCGCGCCGGCGGCGAGGCCGCGGCGTACGTGCCGGTCGACGTCAGCGCGGAATTTCTGCGCGAGTCGGCCGTGAAGTTAGGCAGCGAGCTCCCGGGGCTGCGCGTGGTGCCGGTGGTGGCGGACATCAGCGCCGGGCTCGACTTGCCGCGCGCGATGCCGCGGCCGGTGCTCTTCGCGTTCCTCGGCAGCACGATCGGCAACTTCGACGAGCCGGCCGCGATCGCGCTCTTGCGGCGCGTGCGCGATGCCATGTGTCCCGGCGACCACTTCCTCCTCGGCGTCGATCTGCAAAAGGACAGCCGGGTCATCGAAGCGGCATACAACGACTCGAGCGGCGTGACGGCCGCGTTCAATGCGAACGTGTTGCGCGTGTTGAATCGCGAGCTCGGCGCCGATTTCGATGTGCGCGATTTCTTTCACCGCGCGTGGTACAACCGCGAGGCGCATCGCGTCGAGATGCACCTCGTCGCTCGACGCGCGCTCGACGTGCACATTCCGCACATCGGCCGCGTGCCGTTCCGAGCGGGCGAGTCGATTCGAACGGAGATCAGCTGCAAGTACGACCGCGCGAGCGTACAGCGCATGTTCGACGACGCGGAGTTGGTCCTCGATGCATGGATTGCCAGCGAGGATCCAGCATATGCGCTGGCGATGGCATCGCGCGGACCGCGCCGGTGACGACCATTCCTCGCGGCGCGCGCGGACGCGCGCTCCTCGCGGCGGACCTGGCGCGACGGAGCTTCGCGCCGAATCGGGCGTCGACGCGGCGGATCGGCGCCGAGGTGGAGCTGCTGCCGATCGACAGCAGCACGCGCTGCATCGCGTCGCTCACGGGTGAGCGCGGCGTGCTGCCGATATTGCGCCGGTTCGGCGCGTCGCGCTGCTGGTCGGAGACGCGGACCGAGAAAGGCACGCCCTCGTTCCATTTGCCTAACGGCGGCCGGTTGACGTTCGAGCCGGGCGGGCAGCTCGAATACGCGGCACCGCCGGCCGGCGGCGCGTCCCTGCTCGCGGACGACATCAGGTCGGCGCTTGAGCCGCTGCGTCGCTATGCGTCGGCGGAGGGACTGGAGCTCGTGGCAGCCGGCATCGAGGCGGAGCGCGACGTGTGGTCTACTCCCCGGCAGCTCGAGGCCGAACGCTATCAGCGCATGGAGACGTACTTCGCCGCTATCGGGCCGAACGGCGCGCGGATGATGCGTCAGACGGCGTCGTTCCAGGTGTGTCTCGACATCGGGGACGCGGATGCCGGACGGCGGCGGTGGCGCATGCTGAACGCGGCCGCGCCGTACATCATTGCGATGTTCGCGAATTCGCCGCGATACGACGGTATTCTGACCGGGCATCAAAGCGTCCGTGCGGCGTGCTGGCGCCGGCTCGATCCGTCCCGCACCGGCGTGATTGGCGGCGACGATCCGGTGGCGGCGTACCTCGAGTTCGCACTGAGGGCGCCCGACATGATGCGGCGCACTCGAGATGGGAGGTACCGCTCGTTCGGTGACTGGGTGGACACGGGCGACGCGACGCTCGACGAGTGGCGCCACCATCTCACGACGCTGTTTCCGGAAGTGCGTCCGCGCGGCTACTTCGAGGTGCGCGGGGCCGATGCGATCGACCCGGCATGGTGCATCGCGCCGCTGGCCCTGTTAGGCGGGCTGGCGTACGATCGGACCGCGCTCGCCGACGCGCTGGACGCGTTGCACGCTCCCGGCGACGTGCTGGAGTGCGCGGGCTACGCGGCGCTGCGCGATCCGGCGATCGCGGCGGTGTCCGTGCAACTGGTGGAGATCGGCCTGCAGGGATGCGCGCGCCTGGGGCGGGGGTTCATTGCCGAAGGCGATCTGGCGTTCGCGCGGTCGTTCTTCGATCGATACACGCTGCGGCGCCGCTCGCCGGCAGACGACTGCCGCGACGCCGCCGCCTCATCGGCTGCCTAACGGAAGTCACATCGCGAGGCGGGCGTTGTCGTAGGTGGGATCGCCCGTCACCTCTCGATCGACGTGCGGCGCAAGCCACGACGGCGGCGGCGGCGCATCGTCGGGCTGGGCCAGCTCGACCTCGGCCAATGTCAACGGACGGTCGAGGAACTCGTCGATCGTCCACTCGACGCCGCCCTCGTGCACCAGATAACGGCGCTTGTGCACGCGCCGGCCGGCGGTCAGCGGCCACAGCGCATCGAACAGGTTCCGATCGATCTGGTCCTCCAGCTCCAGGCGCACCAGACCGTTTCCGCCCTTGACCGTGCGATACCATCGCGTGACGCCGTCGGCGACAACCGCACGAACGCGTTCGGTGACGTGTCCGCCGGGCAGGTAGCCCTGCGCGATGTCCTGGACCGTGGTCGCCGGATCGCCTAACGGGCCCGACGGCAGATCGCTGAGCAGGTACTTCCGCTCGATCTCGGTTCCCGCGGCGCGGCGTTGCGCGAGCCGTCCCGCGATCTCGCGACCGCGGCCGAGGAACGGCTGTGAAGCCGAGCCTGACCACTCGACCGTGAATGCGCCGAAGAGCGATTCGATGCGCGCGTGGAGGCGCCGCGCCAATTCGAGCAGGCCCGCACGCGGGTCGCGGCTTCCCGCGACAGCCGAGCGGACGCCATCGAGCGAGCTGCCGTCGCGGACCATGGCGGCCAGACGCTGCGCCGCTTCGTGAGCCGCTTCTTCCATTGCATCCGCGACGATGCCCGCAAGGAGGTGGGCGTCGTGCACGTCGCCCAGCGTGTCCTGCAGCACGCGCAGCCGGTCGACTAACGGAGCGGCGTCGGGCACGATCTCCACGAACGGCTCGAGCGCGTACCGCAGGTGCTTTGACGCGATGCGCGCGCGGTGCACGCACCGTTGAGCGACCG
>DAHUXU010000436.1 GCA_027307005.1 Gemmatimonadota bacterium | reverse complement strand
CTCCGGCACCGTCAAACGGAGACGCCCGAAACATTGAAGAAACGACTCGTCAGCGCGTTGGGCGAGCTCAGAGCCGTACCCATGTTCCAGTATGTGGTCCTGAACGATGAACTCGACCAAGCGGTGTCCAACGTGTCGCGCATCATCGATGCCGAAGGCCTCCGCCGCGAACGCCTACAAAACGTGGAACGCGACGTACGCCGAATCATCGAACGGCTGGAGAAGGAATTGAGCCCATGAACTCGATTTGTTTTGTCCCTTGTCCGTCTTTGTCCGTCCATTTCCGGCTTTGTCCGTCTTTATTTTTTCTTAGCTTCAGTCCGCCTTTAGTCCGCCTTTACCTCTTCGGAGTCTAATCCCATGCAGGTCTACACTCCGTCCGACGTCACCAAGCGCGCGGCGAACAAATATCTCGGCGTCCTCGTCGCCGCCAAGTATGCGCGCCTGCTCAACGAATTTCCGCGCACGATGAACGAAGCGCGCGAGAAGAAGCTCACCACACGCGCCCTCGAGGACCTCACGAACGAGGACGGCATCGAGTACCGCGTGATCCCGCGCCGCACGCGTTAGGCATCGTTCCGGTGCGCCCGTTCGGTGGTGCGCGCATCGTCCTCGGCGTGAGCGGCGGCATCGCGGCCTACAAGGCGGGATGGGTCGCGCGGCTGCTCGCGGCCGCGGGCGCCGACGTCGACGTCGGGATGACGCGCGCCGCCACGCAGTTCATTGCGCCGCTGACCTTCGAGGCGCTCACGGGACGCGCAGTGCACACCGATCTCTTCGCCCCGGGACGCGCCCTCGACCACATCCATCTCGCCCGCGAAGCCGACGCGCTGGTCGTCGCACCGGCCACCGCCGATTTCCTGGCACGCGCCGCGCACGGACGCGCCGACGACCTCCTCGCCGCGTGTCTCCTCGCGACCACCGCGCCGGTGCTGCTGTTCCCGGCGATGAACGACGCGATGTGGGCGCACCCGCAAACCCAGCGCAACGCGATGCACCTTCGAGACGTCGGCTACACCGTGGTCGAGCCCGATGTCGGCGCACTCGCGGCAGGCGAGGGCAGCGGTCCGGGCCGCATGCCGGAACCCGAGGTCATCGTCGCGCACGTGGGCCGCGCGCTCGATGACGCATCGCTCCGCGGACGCACCATCGTGGTCACCGCGGGTCCGACGCGCGAGCCCGTGGACCCGGTGCGATTCCTGTCTAACCGGAGCAGCGGGAAGATGGGGGTGGCGATCGCGTCGGCGGCCTGGCGCCGCGGTGCGCAGGTCGTGCTCATCGCGGGTCCGCTCGACGTGCCGGATCCCATCGGGCCGGCGCTCGTGCGCGTGGAGACCACCGAGCAGATGGCAGAGGCAGTGAGGCAGGCGCTTCCCGGCGCGCACGCGCTGATCATGGCGGCGGCGCCGTCCGATTTCCGCGCCGCCGAACCGGCCGCCGGCAAGATCAAGAAAGCCGATGGACCACCATCGATTGCCCTTGCGACCACCCCCGACATCTTCGCCTGTACCGTTAGGCACAGGCCGCCCGGGCTCGTCACCGTCGGGTTCGCGCTCGAGACCGATCACCTGCTCGAGAGCGCGCGCGCCAAGCTCGCGGACAAGCAGCTCGACGTGATCGTCGCCAACAGCGCGGGCGAGGCCGACGCCGGGTTCGGCGCCGACACGAATCGCGTCACCATTCTCGCGCCCGACGGATCGGCAGATGCGATTCCCCTCATGCCGAAGACGTCACTTGCCGATGTCATCCTCGACCGCGTCGAGGCCATTCTGCGTGCGCGCTGAGGAGCTGCTCCGCCGCTATCTCGAGCAGCGGCGCGATCAGGGCGAAGTCGAGCTGGTCCTCGACACGATGTCGGTGGACGACGTCATGCGGCTGATCGGCGCCGCCCATCGCCGCGAGACGTCGAGCGCGAGCACCGACGCGTCGGACTGGCGCGAAGCGCTCCGTTCGGCCGGCGCACGAACCGCGTCGCCCGCGGCGCCGCCCGTCGAGCGCAGTCTATCGCCGGCCCCGAGTACACCGGCGAGTCTGCCGCCCGACGGTCTCGTCGTGGGCAGCGAAGGGCGCGAGCTCTTTGACGGCGAGCTCGGGCACTGTCAAACGGTACAGCACGTCGAGGCGCTCATCGGCGCCTGCCGCAAGTGTGATCTCTACCGAACCGCCAAGCATCCTGTGCCGGGCGAGGGCAGCGCGACGGCGCGTCTCGTGTGCGTCGGCGAGGCGCCGGGCGCGAGTGAAGACGAAACCGGCCGCCCGTTCGTCGGCCAGGCCGGTCAACTGCTCACCAAGATTCTCGAGGCTATCAAGCTCGCACGCGAGGACGTATTCATTGTCAACGTGCTGAAGCACCGGCCGCCCGGGAATCGCAACCCGCTTCCAATCGAAGTCGACGCGTGCCGTCCCTATCTGGTGCGCCAGCTGGAGATCATTCGACCGTCGGTCATCGTCGCGTTCGGCACGTTCGCCGCACAGACCCTACTCGACACCAAGCTCTCAATCGGCAAATTACGCGGAGCGATTCACCGCTACCACGGGATTCCCGTCGTCGTCACCTATCACCCGGCCGCGCTCCTCCGCAATCCCGCCTGGAAGCGACCAACTTGGGAAGATGTCCAGCTCGCTCGTCGACTCCTCGATGGCGTCCGCCAATGAACCGAATGGCGACCGCCGTCCCCCATACTCGGAAGAGGCGGAAACCGCCGTGCTGGGCGCCATGCTCATGGACCAGGACGCGATCCTGCGCGCCACCGAGCATGTGGACGACACGATGTTTTATCGCGAGCGCAATCGGCGGATCGTCCGCGCGATGGTCGCAATTGTCGAGCGGGGCGATGTAGTCGATCCACTC
>DAHUXU010000421.1 GCA_027307005.1 Gemmatimonadota bacterium | reverse complement strand
TAAAGCTCGTCCGAACCGTACACCCACCGCTCGCCCCGCGCGGCGAGCGCGCGCGCTTCCCACTGTTCCACGTGGGCGATGAGCGCGCCGCTCGTCTCGGCATCCATCGTCTTGCCGGTGTAGAGGTGCGAGAACTGCGTGAGCCCGACAGGCACCACCGCCACCGACAGCACGGCGTCGCCGAACGACCACAAATCCTCGAGCGACTGCTCGAGCACCTCGCCGTCGTTCAGCCCGGGCACGATCACCATCTGCCCGTGGAACTGGATGCCGCCCTCGGCCAATCGGGTCAGCTGCGCGACGATGTTCGGCACCTTCGGGTTGTTGAGCAGCACCTTGCGCGCTTCCCAGGGAGTCGCGTGCACCGACACGTACAGCGGCGACAACCGGTACTCCAGGATGCGCGCAATGTCCTTCTCCTTCACGTTGGACAGCGTGGCGAAATTGCCGTAGGCGAAGGAGAGCCGGTAATCGTCGTCGCGCACATAGAGCGACTTGCGGAGGCCCGCCGGCAGCCCTTCGATGAAGCAGAACTCGCAACGGTTGGCGCAGCGGCGGACGCGCGGTGGTTCCAGCTCGATGCCTAACGGCTCGCCGTCGGGGCGCTCCACGTCTGCGACGAGCGCCCGCCCATCGGGCAGCCGCGCTTCGATGACGAGCGCGTCGTCCGCCGACAAGAACTCCCAATCGAGGAAGTCGTCGAGCGCACGACCATTCACCGTGAGTAGTTCGGTGGCCGGCACGATGCCGATCTCGTCGGCGATACTGCCTGATGCGACGCGACTGACGCGAATCATGAACCCGGCTGTGTGCATGAGGGGGAGACCGCCCTGTGCGGCCTCCCCCTTTGGGCGTGCGTTGGGCACGCATCACCGCACCTGGCGGTGCGGGAGCATCAAGTAAACTAGGAGATCAATGCCCGGAAAGCAAGACGAATCGGACACTTCCGCCACTCACGCCGAGCGCGCGCACGCGGCGCGCGCTCGACGTGACGGGGTCACGGTTTGATCGGATCGTACCGGTACGCGGCGATGTTCGCGCCGGTCGGGTTCAGGGTAAACTGCTTGGTCTGATTGGCGCCGAGCTGCACCGAGGTCGACTGGCTCGTCACGACCTGCCCCGTCTTGTCCAGGAACTTGACGTTGAGCGCGGCCGTCTCCGGCTTCGTGCCCGTGTTCTGCATTTGGCCGCTGAGCGTGTACTTGTCGCCATCGTGCGTGAACTGCGAGAACTGGACGTGCACCGGCAGCTGATCGCCCGCGGTCACGTACTTGTTCACGGAGTCCGCGAGTGCCTTCTTCTGCTTCGGGTCGGCGCCCTTCTCCAGGCCCTGATACGCGATCGCCAGCAGTTGGTAGTTGTCCGGGTTGTCCGGATCGATCTTCGTCAGGGTATCGGCCACGGGCTTCATCTTGTCGAACTGATTGTTCTTCCAGTACGCGTTCGCGAGGTTGAACAGCCCCGCGCGAAGATACGGGTTCGACTTCTGACCGAACTCCATCAGCTGCACCGCCGTGCCGTACTGCTGCGCCGTGAATGCCTGCGTGCCGGCGTCGAACAATTGTGCGTCGGTGTACTTGGTCGGGTTGGCAACCATGTCTTTCCACATCTGCCCGAGCGACGCCGTGTCGCCCGACGCCGTGAGCGCCACCGTTAGACCGGCCTGCGCGGGCTGCGCGTTCTCACCGCTCGGATAATCCTTCAGGTACTGCCGATACAGATCGGCGGCTTTCTTCATCGCGTCCTGCTGCTGCGTGCCGGACGCCGCCTGCCCAAGCTGAAGTTGGGCATACGCCGCGCTGAATTCACTGAACTCCTTCACCGCCTTGACGCTCGTGTCCTTGGCCACGACGTCGGGCGCCGAGAGCTCGACCGCTTTCGAGTAGGCGGTCGCCGCCGTCTGCCAGTCCTTCTTGCGCTGCGCGAGTTGGCCCTGGAAGTAGTAATCGTACGGCGACTTGGGATAAATCGTGATCGCGTGATTCAGGATCACCTGCGCCGAGTCGTCCTTGTTGCCGTTGATGAGCGGTCCGATCTGATTGATCAACCGGGCCCACGGCTGCTGGCGATACCCGTCCATCTGATCGGCGCAGTCGGGATGCGACGTTTCCACCGCGGTGAACGCGGAGTCTGCCGCAGCAAGTACGTCCACCTGCCCGGCCGACGACGGATAGCCGAGGTCTGCAGCGGGGGCGACCGGCGGCGAGCCCGGCGTGTCGTACCATGTCACGAGCGCCTGCCCGAGGACCGCGTCGCGCGCCATCTGATCCTTGCCAAAATCAGACTTCGATGTGAGCGACGAAATCGCGCTCTTGATCTTCTTGCGCGCGTCGTCCGGTTTCCCCGACGACAACCCCAGCACGGTCATCTGGTTGTACGCGCTCTTGATCTGGTCGTTCGAGCCGAAGTCGATACCGCACTTGCCGGTCTCGCCCTGCTTGTCGTTTTTCTGAGCCGCTGCAGTCGGGACCGCGAAGGCGGACCAGACAAGCACGCAGCCGATCACATTGCGCCAAGCGTTCATCTACCGTTCCTCACTGAGAGCGTTGAGCGAGCGCGACTGCCCGCCATTCATGGTACCCGTTCGTGGATCAGTCGTTCTCCGGCGGCTCGGGCGGACGCCGCCACTTCGCGCAGCGATCGCCCGGTCTCCGTTGCCACGCGGGCGACATCCTCGTGCTCCGGTTTGGCGCGGCGCTCACCTGTCGGAAGCGTCACCACCTTCACCCGGATGTCGTGATCGAGCGCATGCACCGTGTGAACGGCGCGCGGCAAGGCATGTCGCTCGATGAGCGTGCGGCGCACGCCGATCGAAGAGCTGTGCGAAAACAGCAGCTCCTCGAGGCGGTCCGCCATATCACGGCCGGCGAGCACCTCGATGCGCGTGCCCGGCCTGCCCTTTTTCATCAACGTTGCAAGCAGTACCACATCGAGCGCGCCTTCGTTGCGGAGGCGCTCAGCCACGGCGGCGAGCTGCTCGCCATCCATGTCGTCGATGTCGGTGGCAAGCTGCACGAGGTATTCCACCGCAACTCCTTGAGCGGCCACCATCTCGGCGACCACGATGCGGAGCGCGTTGGGGCGTCCCTTCGGATCCTTGGTGCCTGCGCCAAATCCGCTGCGAACCGGAGTGAGCGAAGCGGGAGGCGGACCGCTCGACAACACGCGAATGAGTGCGGCGCCCGTTGGCGTCACCAGCTCACCTGATCCCTGAGGTCCAGGACGAACTTCTATCCCCTCGAGCAGTTTCAGCGTCGCAGGCGCCGGCACTGGAAGGGTTCCATGCGCTGTCGCGACTGTCCCGTCACCGACACTCACCGGTCCGCAGAACACGCGCTCGACGCCGATCAACTCGAAGCCCCACACGGATCCGACGACATCGAGGATCGCGTCGACCGCACCGACTTCGTGCAGGTGAACGCGTTCCGGCGCGATGCCGTGAATTTCACCTTCTGCGGTCGCAATGGCGACGAACGCCGCATCGGCGCGCTCGCGCACTGACTCCGGGACGTTCGCACGCGAGACGAGCTCGCGAATCTCGTGAATGCCGCGCGAATGCGGCTGCGGTGGAATGTCGAAATCCACCTTGGTGCACGCCACCGATGAGCGCTTGACGCGCTCGATCCGGACGGTGACGCCCTCGAGCCCGAGCCGCGACGGCAGCGCGCGGAGCCAATCGGCGTCGAGTCCGACGTCGATCAAGGCGCCGAGCGTCATGTCGCCGGCTATGCCGCTGAAGGGATCCAGGAGGGCAACGCGCATAGCTGTAAAAGTTATGCATGAGAGGCGTTGCGACGCTAGCGCTCGATAGGATTACTGGCGGATCAATTTCAAACCCAGGCCGATCGGGCGAAAACAAACGCCTCGAGAGCGGCTTCATTTACCGCCAGAGCCGAGAGCTCACTCGCGATAGGCGACGCCGCTGCCGGTGTTGTAGACCACCACCTCGTCCGCAGCCGAGATCTGGCCGGCCGCCGTGAGCGCCTGGCAGTGGGCGAACGCGCAGCCGCCCTCCGGTGCGGCGTCTATGCCCGTGGTGCGCGCGATGCGCGCCGTCCCCTCGCGGATCGCCGCTTCCGACACGGCCACCGCCGCGCCGTTGCTCTCGTACAGCGCACGCAGAATGAGCCGGTCGCCTAACGGACCGGGAACGCGCAGGCCGCTCGCATGTGTGACGGGATTCTCCCACGGACGCGCCCGGTCCGCGTGCTCGGCGAACGCGCGCACGATCGGCGCGCACCCTTCCGCCTGCGCGGTCACCATCCGGGGCAGCCGCGCCGCAGGGTCGAGCCAGCCCATCTCGCGCAGTTCCGCAAAGCCTTTCCACCTGCCGATCAGCCCCGTACCGCCGCCAGTCGGATACACGATCACCGTGGGCAGGCGCCATCCGAGCTGCTCGGCCAGCTCGAGCCCCATGGTTTTCTTTCCCTCGATGCGGTACGGCTCGCGCAGCGTCGACACGTCGAAGTAGCCGGACTCGGCGGCGAACGCCTTGGCTTTTGCACCGGCGTCGCCGATGTGCCCGGGCACCGTGTGCAGGTCCGCGCCTAACGTACGGATCGTCGCCAGGATGCCGCGCGGCGTGGTCTCGGGGGCGTAGACGCGCACCGCCATGCCGGCCGCGGCGGCGTATGCCGCGAGGGCCGCGCCCGCGTTGCCGGCGGTCGGCACGACGAGGCCCGGAACGCCCAGCGCTTTGGCGCGCGTGACGGCCGCGCTCATGCCGCGCGCCTTGAACGAGCCGGTCGGATTCAGTCCTTCGTCCTTGATCCAGAAGCGCGCGACGCCTAACTCGCGCGACAGCTCGCGCGACTCGAGCAGCGGCGTGGCCCCTTCGCCGAGCGACACGGGCGTCTCGCCGTCGCACAGCGGCAGCAGCGCGGCGTATCGCCACATGTCCCATCGATTGCGCAAAACGTCGCGCGACGCCGGGAGCTCGGCGTACCGAACCAGATAGGGCTGTCCGCACGACGGGCAGACCGTGGCGCGCGTGCTGCCCGCCTCGGCGTGGCCGCACGCTGAACATTCGAGCGTCCAGGAATTCACGAATCGGATGTGGTTGAAGTCGGATTGACCGTCGCAACGCCCAACGCTTCGAGTACGCGGCGCGCGCTCGCAGCGCTGAAACCCGGCAGTCGCGCAATGTCGTCCTCGCTTGCGTCGCGCACGCCTTGCACGCTTCCGAAGGCGTGCAGCAACGCGCGGCGGCGCTGCGGCCCGATACCCGGAATCTTGAGGAGCTCGGACGTGACCGTGCGCATCGCGCGGCGCTTTCGGTTGTACGTGATCGCGAAGCGGTGCGCTTCGTCTCGTGCGCGTTGCAGCAATCGCAGACCGGGCGACCGTCGCGATAATCGCAAGGGCTCCGAGCGGCCCGGCACGAACACTTCTTCTTCGCGTTTGGCGAGACTCACGGTGTGCAGCGCGCCCAGGCCCAACGACTCGAGCGCCGCCCGCGCCGCGCCCAACTGTCCCTTGCCGCCGTCGATCATCACGAGGTCGGGCAGCGGCTTCCCTTCTTCGATGCGCCGCTGAAAGTAGCGCGTGACCACTTCGCGCATCGACGCGAAATCGTCGGTGCCTTCGACGGTCTTGATCTTGAATTTGCGATACTCCCCGCGCTTGGGCCGGCCGTTCTCGAACCACACGCACGACGCGACCGTGTCCGTCCCCTGCGCCGTCGAGATGTCGAAGCACACGATCGCCCGCGGCACCGTCGTTAGGCCGAGTTCACGCTGCAACTCGTACACCGGATCGACGGCGCGCTCGTCGGCCTCGAACGACGCGAGCTTCTGCTCCTCGAGCAGGTGGCGCGCGTTCTGCTCGGCGAGATCGATCAGCTCGCGCTTGGGCCCGCGCTGTGGGATGCGAAGGCTCGTGCCCGGCAGCGATTGCTCGATCAGCTCGCGATCATCGAACTCGAACGGCGCCAGCAGCTCGCTCGCGTGTTCCAGCGATGGCAAGTAGCCGCGGACGAGATACGCCGATAAGACGGCTGCGTCGCTCTCGCCTTCGAGATTTTCGAGCACCTGCTGCTCGCGTGCCAGCAGCTTGCCCGCGCGAATGCGGAGCACGACGACACACGCCTCGTCGCGATCGCGCGCGTAGCCGATGACGTCGCGGTCGCCGCCCTCGACTTCCACGACCACCGTCGGCTCCTCGAGCAGCTCGAGGTGTCGTAAGGCATTTCGCAGTTCGGCCGCGCGCTCGAAGTCGAGCCGCACCGACGCTTCCTCCATGCGTGCGCGCACACGACGCGTGACCTCGTCCGTGCGGCCGTCCAGATACAACAGCACCTCGTCGATCATCGCACGGTATTCGAGTTGCGACTGCGCGAAGATGCACGGCGCCTTGCACCGCCCGATGTGATAATCGAGACACGGCCGCTCCGGCATCTCGCGCGGCATGTCGTAGTTGCACGACCGCACGGTGAAGATGCGTTTCACCACGTTGAGTGCGCGACGCATCGCGCCGACGTCGGTGTACGGACCGAAGTATCGGCCGCCGTCGTCGACGAGCCGGCGCGTCACGATCACGCGCGGAAACGGCTCCTGAACCGTGACCTTGATGTACGGATACGACTTGTCGTCGCGGAGCGCGATGTTGAACCGCGGCCGATACTCTTTGATGAGATTGTTCTCGAGGATCAGCGCGTGCGCTTCCGACGGAACGACGATCGTGTCGACATCCACGACCTGTCGCATGAGCGCGATGGTCTTGATGCTCTCGATGCGATCGCCGGCGAGATAGCTGCGCACGCGCGAGCGCAGACGCTTGGCCTTGCCGACATACAGCACGCGTCCCTCGGCGTTCTTCCACAGGTAGACGCCGGGCGACTCGGGCAGATTCGCGACTTTGTGCGCGAGCGGATGGAAATCGGATTCGGTCATCGGCAAGGCTCGGCCGCGTCGCAAGCGTCGCGACGCGCGCATCCACGAAATATACGCCGAACCGTCGTGCTCTGGCGCGGCTCAGCGCCGCCGGAACACCGCCGCCAGCACGGTGCGCGACTCCGGAATCGAGAGGGACGTAGTGAGGCCGAAGTACACGAGGCCGTATGGAATGAGCGCGAGAATCGCGAGCGGGATCGGATGCGCGACACCCACGAGCAGCTTGACGCCCCAGGCGGCGGCCGCCGC
>DAHUXU010000614.1 GCA_027307005.1 Gemmatimonadota bacterium | reverse complement strand
GCCTTGTCCGCCTTAAAGGGCGGCGAGCTCCGCCCCGCACCGCTCGCAATACCATTCCGTGGGATAATTGAGCGTGCCGCACTCCTGGCACTTGAGCGTCTTCACCTGATCCTGTCCCCCTTCCTTGGGCAGGGTGTTCTCTTCGACTGCTCGCCCAACGGTCGGCAGTGACGCACCGGTGGTGCTCGACACCTGCGGCGGCGTGTGCGATCCGATTGCGCCCGACGCCGCGGACCGCGATCCACTGCCCTGCGTGCCGGCGCCGCTTCCAACCGCGACGCCTTCGCCGCTGGTGCGCGGCTCGATCATCGTCTTGAGGAACTCGAGATCGTCGAACGGACCGCCCGTTGGGCGAACGTCCGGTCCGCTGTTGCGCCGCGGCGTAGCAGAACCGGGAGGCACGTCGGAGGCGGGCGTCGCGGCCGCCGCGGCGGCCGGGCGCGCTGGAGTCTGCGCACCGCGCTCGAACGACAGTTGCTGCCAGTCGTCGCGTTTGTTCGCCGGCTGCGGAACAGCCGCAGGACGCCGCTGGCTGTCGGGTGCTTGACCCGCCGGCGCGACCGCAGGCGCCGACGCCGGCGTCCCGCCGCTCGCCTCGAGCATCGCGCGCAACTTCGCCAACTCTTCCGCGACGTGAGACCGTTCGTCGGCGACTGCCGCCAGGGCGGTCTCCGTGCGCGAGCGGATCTCCTCGTGATCCTCGGCGCTCAACTCGCCGACGGTCGACCGCAGCTCCGCCTCGAGCGCCTCGTCGCGATTCTTCGCGTCGTCGGCATCGAGCGTCGTCAGGCGTTCCATGAACGAGCGCTCGAGGTTCTGCAGTGCAGACCGATGCGAGCCGAGCTCCTCGACCACGCGGGCGAGCCGGGCGGCATAGTCCGCGTGCACGCGCTCGAAGATGTGCGAGGGCGTGCCCGCACGCTTGGCTTCGAGCATCGCAAGCCACGACTCGTAGCGTTGCCGCTCTTCGAACAACGCCGTCACCTGCTCCGTGTTTACCGCTGGCTCCGTCATGCCTTCCCCCGCCGGCTCGTGCGAGCCGTGCTGCGCGATTGGACATCTGAGCGTCGCGCGCGGGCAGCGACTAACGCAGCCATCTGCTCCGCCGTGAGCTCGTTCACTCGACCGACCACATGCGCCGCCGGCACGATGCGCGCCGCGTGTTCCATACGTTGGTGCGCCGTCTCGAGCGACGGGCCCATCGCGGCCGCGCGGTGCTTGGCCAACAGTAACGATCCCGTCGCCGCCGGTGGATGCGCGTGCACAACCGCCATGGCGTCCGGCCGTCGTGAGTACATTCTAAGATGTAAAAAGACTTCCGACGATGGTTCACGGTAACTTCGTGCCCTGCGCGAGGTTCGCCGGCTCCCATCAAGTGCTACCTCCAGCGGGTCCGACGGTCGGACATCCACCTTCGACATGCGCGCCGGCGTCACCGACACCCCCGCGTCATCCGCCCAACCGGTACACCACGTTGCCGCCGACGATCGTGTACACGGCGCGTCCCGTGAGCGTGCGGCCGGCGTACGGGGTGTTGCGGCCCTTGGACAGGAACGCCGACGGGTCGACCTTCCAGGTTCGCGCCGGATCGAACACGGTGACGTCGGCCACCGAGCCCTCGGCCAGCGTCCCGCCCTGCAAGTGGAACAGCGAGGCCGGCCGGCAGGACATGCGATCGACCAGGGTCGCGAAGTCGATGATGCCCGGACCGACGAGCTCCGTGACGACGAGCGCGAGCGCGGTCTCGAGGCCGATGATGCCGAACGGCGCATCGGTGAACTCGCGCTCCTTCGCATCATAGTGGTGCGGCGCGTGATCCGTCGCCACCAGATCGATCGTCCCGTCGCGCAGGGCTTCGCCTAACGCAGCGACGTCCTCGGCCGTGCGCAGCGGCGGATTCATCTTGGCGTGCGTGTCGTAGCCCTCGCACGCGTCTTCGGTGAGCGTCAGGTGGTGTGGCGTCACTTCGGCGGTCACGCGAATGCCCCGCTCCTTGCCCCAGCGGATCAGCTCCACGCTGCCCTTGGTGCTCATGTGCGCCAGGTGCACGTGGCCGCCCGTGCGACGCGCCAGGAGGATGTCGCGGATCACCATGATCTCTTCGGCCTCCGTCGGAATGCCGGGAAGGCCTAACCGCGCGCTCACCACGCCCTCGTTCATGGCGCCGCCGTTGGCAAGCGTCGGTTCCTCGCAGTGATCGATGACCGGGATGGTGAACGCCTGCGCGTACTCGAGCGCCGTGCGCATGAGGTGCGCGCTCGCCACGGGCCGGCCGTCGTCGCTCACCGCCACCGCGCCCGCGCCGACCATCTCGCCGAATTCCGCCAACGCCTCGCCGCGCTGCCCAACGGAGATCGCCCCGATCGGATAGACCCGCGCCGCGCCGGCGCGGAGCGCCTGGCGGATGATGAAGCCCACCGCCGCCTGGTTGTCGGTGACCGGCTCCGTGTTCGGCATCGCGCACACCGCCGTGAAGCCGCCGGCCGCCGCTGCACGCGCGCCGGTCGCGATCGTCTCGACATCCTCGCGGCCCGGCTCGCGCAGATGGCAGTGCACGTCGATGAACCCCGGCGACACGTAGCAGCCGGCGCAGTCCAGCACGTCGGTCGAGTCGCCCGCGTCAATCGATCCGCCTAACTGAGCCACCGTGCCGTCGGCGATCAAGAGATCGCCCCGCGCGTCGAGACGGCGCGACGGATCCAGGAGCGTGCCGCCTGTGAGGAGGAGCCGGCGCGCCACCTATGCTCCTCCCTTCGCCGCTTCCGCCAGCTCCGGCCGGCCGCCGGCCAGCAGATAGAGCACCGCCATCCGGATCGCCACTCCGTTAGTCACTTGGTTGAGGATCACGCTGTGCGGCCCGTCCGCGACGTCGGAATCGATTTCCACGCCGCGGTTCATCGGACCCGGGTGCAGAATGAGCACGTCGCGCGGCGCGCGCGCGAGTCGCTCGCGCGTCACCCCGAACACGCGGTTGTATTCGCGCAGCGACGGAATGTAGCCCGCGGTCATGCGCTCCAATTGCAATCGCAGAATGTTCAGCGCTTCCGCCCACTCGATGGCCGCCTCGACGCGCGGGAACACCGTCACCCCGAACTCGCCGATCGCCCACGGCAAGAGCGACCGCGGGCCGCACACCGCCACCTCGGCGCCCATTTTCTTGAGCCCCCAGATGTTCGAGCGCGCGACGCGCGAGTGGAGCACGTCGCCCACGATGCACACGCGGCGTCCGGTCAGCGTGCCGAAGTGATCCCGCAGCGTGAGGAGATCGAGCAACCCTTGCGTCGGATGCTCGTGCGTGCCGTCGCCCGCGTTGATCACGCTGCTCTCGATGCGATCGGCGAGAAACCGCGCGGCGCCCGAGGCGCCGTGCCGGATCACGACCATGTCGATGCGCATGGCCTCGAGATTTCGCGCGGTGTCGACGAGCGTCTCGCCCTTCTGCACGCTCGACCCCGACGACGCGACGTTCACCGTGTCGGCGGACAACCGCTTTTCGGCGAACTCGAACGAGATGCGCGTCCGGGTGGACGCCTCGAAGAACAGATTGACGATCGTTTGGCCGCGCAGCGCCGGCACCTTCTTGATCGCGCGCTCCGAAATTTCCTTGAACGGTTCGGCGGTGTCGAGGACGAGTTGGATTTGCTCCGTCGTGAGCGGCTCGAGCCCCAAGAGATCCTTGCCGAGGGCGCTCGTCACTCGTCGCCGTCCCGTCGCGCGATGACGACGCCGTCCTTCCCATCCAACTCTTCGACGAGCACGTCCACGCGGTCGCGCGGCGCCACGTTGATCTTCTTGCCGACGACATCGGCGTGGATCGGCAGCTCGCGTCCGCCGCGATCGACTAACACGGCGAGTGCGATGCGGGCCGGCCGTCCAAAGTCGGCCAGCTCATCGAGGGCGGCGCGCACCGTCCGTCCCGTGTAGAGCACATCGTCGACGATGACGACGAATTTGTCCTCGAGATCCCAGGGCAGCTTGGTGGCGCCGACGACGGGTCGCGGTCCCACGGTTTGGAGGTCGTCGCGAT
>DAHUXU010000065.1 GCA_027307005.1 Gemmatimonadota bacterium | reverse complement strand
GAGGATCCGCTATGCGATTCGTGCGTCAAGCGCGCCGAGTGATGCCGTCATCGACCACTCTGGCGACAGGCGTCGCGCTACTGTCGGTCATTGCGTGCGCGTCATCGACGTCCCAAATGACGTCCAGTTCGGCAGCGCCGGTGTCCATAAGCCGCATTGCCGACGCCGGTCCGCCAAATCCAGATCCGCGTGTCGGCCTCAAGCCGGGACTCTACGACGCGGGTATTGCGACCTGGAACATGAAGCTCGTATCCACGACGCCGCCGACCGGTCAGTTCCTGCACAGCACGAATAGCGACCTGGCGTTCACCGGCCACTACGCGATCCAGGGCAATTACAACGGGTTCCAGGTGTGGGACATCACGGATCCCGCCCACCCGGTGCTCACAAAGGGTTATTTCTGCCCGGCGTCGCAGAGCGACGTGTCCGTGTACCGCAACCTGCTGTTCGTGTCGGCTGAAGGTCAGGGCGGACGGCTCGACTGCGGCGGCGAGGGCGTGAAGGACACGGTGAGCAAGGAGCGCGTCCGCGGTCTTCGCATTTTCGACATCAGCGACATCTCGAATCCGAAGTACATCGCGAACGTGCAGACGTGCCGCGGGTCGCACACGCACACGGTGCTGGTCGACCCCAAGGACACGGCCGACGTCTACGTGTACATCTCCGGATCGGCCGGCGTCCGCTCGCCTAACGAGCTCGCCGGCTGCTCGCGCATGAAGCCGAGCGATGACCCGAATTCGGCGCTGTTCCGGATCGAGGTGATCAAGGTGCCGTTGGCCAATCCCGAGCAGGCGGCGATCGTCAGCTCCCCGCGCATCTTCAACGATCTCGTCGCCCCGCAGCATCACGGTGAGGCGCCCGCGGACAAAGCGGCGCTCGAGGAGGCGCGTGCCAAGGGAGCGTTCATCGTGAACATTCCGATCCTGGGCGAAGAGATGGTGATGCCGCCCCGGTTCGTGAATCCGATGCTGGACAGCGTCGTGAAGGCGCGCGGCGGGACAGGCGCACCAACGGCCGCCGACAGCGACGCGTTGCGCGAAGCGCTGCCGGACTTGATCGCGAAGATGTTCGGAGCGAACGCGGGCAGCGGTCCGCGTCCCGGTCCAACGCAATGCCACGATATCACGGTGTATCCGGCCATCGGATTCGCCGGCGGCGCGTGCGAAGGCTATGGGATGCTGCTCGACATCCACGACCCCGAGCATCCCGTTCGTCTCTACGCCGCGTCCGACTCGAACTTCTCCTACTGGCACTCGGCGACGTTCAACAACGACGGCACCAAGTTGTTGTTCTCCGATGAATGGGGCGGCGGCGGCCAGCCCAAGTGCCGCGCGACCGATCCCAAGCAGTGGGGCGGCGACGCGATTTTCTCGATCGAAGGGAATGCGCTGCACTTCCAGAGCTACTACAAGATGTCCGCGCCGCAGACGTCGTTCGAGAATTGCGTCGCGCACAACGGCTCGCTCATTCCGATTCCGGGCCGCGATGTGATGGTGCAGTCCTGGTACCAGGGCGGAATTTCGGTGTTCGACTTCACCGACGCCGCGCATCCCAAGGAGATCGCGTTCTTCGACCGCGGGCCGATCAACGGGACGCGGATGGAAGACGGCGGCACGTGGTCGGCATACTGGTACAACGGCGTGATCGTGAGCTCGGAGATCGCGCGCGGTCTCGACATCCTCGAGTTGACGCCGAGTCCGCTGCTCACGCAGAACGAAATCGATGCGGCGAAGTCGGTGCACCTGACGTATCTCAACGTGCAGGGCCAGCCCAAGTACACGTGGCCGCCCAGCTTCGCGCTGGCGCGCGCGTACGTCGACCAGCTCGAGCGGTCGAACGGTCTGTCCGCGGACCAGCTGAAGTCCGTTAGACAGTCATTAGGCAGCGCCGAGCAGGCGTCGGGGGACTCGAGGAAGACGGCGTTGACGCAGCTCGCGTCGCAGATCGAGGGCGATGCGAACGGCTCGTCGGACGCCGCCAAGGTGCACACCCTGGCGTCAGCGGTGCGGGATCTGGCGGGCGGCGGGATGTGATCGCTGGTGCCTAACGCCACGCTTCGTCCGCTGAAGCGTGCAAACGACCCGGTGCGCTGGATGCGCGCCGGGTCGTTGCATGCGTCCCGCTGATGCACGCGTCGCAGCCGGCGGTCGCGCTGCTGCTTGCCGCGGTCGCCTTCGTGGCCGCCACGCTTGCCGCCGTGACCGGGTTCGGCGGCGCGGCCGTGCTGTTGCCCGTGCTCATCGCCGTCTTCGGAACGCGCGAAGCCATCCCTATCCTCACGGTCGCGCAGCTCATCGGCAACGGGAGCCGCGTCTGGTTCAATCGACGCGAGGTCGACTGGCGGGTGGTCGGCTGGTTCGCGATCGGTGCTGTGCCCTTCGCATTCGCCGGTGGATTGTTGTTCGCGCGCGCCCCGCTGCAGCCGCTCACGAGACTGCTCGGCGCGTTTCTGATTCTCGTGGTGGTGTGGCGTCGTGTGCATCCGGGACCACCGCGGCGGCCGCCGATCAGAAGCTTCGCCGTCATCGGCGCCGGCGCCAGTTTCCTTTCCGCGCTGCTGGGCAGCGTCGGGCCGATCATGGCGCCGTTCTTTCTCGCGTTCGGGTTGGTCAAAGGCGCCTATATCGGCACCGAAGCAATGTCGACAGTGGTGATGCACATCGTGAAGCTCGGCGCGTACGGGCAGGGTGCGCTGCTCACCGCGACAGCGACGATTGCGGGAGTCGCGCTCGGACCGATCATGATCCTCGGCTCATGGGTCGGAAAGCGGGTTGTCGACAAGCTGCCGGAGCGCGTGTTCGTGCTGTTGATCGAGATCACCCTCGTCGCGGCCGGCCTGCTGTTCCTCATCCGGGGGGCGTAAGACGCGTCGTTGCGCGTGCTTTCGCCGCTCACTGGCGAGCACGCGTCTGGACGGAACGCGGTGTGCGGTCCACCTTGAGTGTGAAGATGCCGGTGTGGCGCCGGTATCGATGCTCACGGGAGACCCAACGAATGCGACGCATGTTGCGGACGGGCTTGGCGGCAGCGGCAGTCTTCACCGGATGGGTGGCCTTCATTGCCGCGACGCGTCCCGCGCCGCGGCGCGCCGCCATCGCGTTAGGCGACGACTGGCCGCGCTTCGGCTGGGATGTGGCCGGCTCCGGCAGCTCGCCCGCGTCCACCGGCATCGATGCCGGCAACGTCGCCGGGCTCACCAAGATGCGCGTGCCCATCGCGGGCACCGTCGACGCGGCGGCCATCTACCTGCACGGCGTCGAGATCGGCGGCGCGTCGCACGATGCGTTCTTCGTCACCACGACGTACGGCAAGACGATCGCCGTGGATGCGGCGGCCGGCACCGTGCTCTGGACGTACACGCCGCCTAACTATGAGTCGTGGGCCGGCTCGAGGCAGATCACCAACGCGACGCCGGTGGCAGACCCGGATCGCCAATTCATTTACGCGGCGTCGCCCGACGGGCGCATCCAGAAGCTCGTCGTGTCCGACGGCCGCGCGCTGTGGAGCACCGCCATCACGAAGCTCGCTCACCGCGAGAAGATCGCATCATCGCTCAACTATTTCCGCGGCCGCGTGATCGCGACCACCGGCGGCTACATCGGCGATGCGCCGCCGTACCAGGGACACGTCTCGATTCTCGACGCGTCCAACGGCGCACTGCTCCACACCTGGAACTCGCTCTGCAGCGATTCGACGGCGATGATCGAGCCGAGCACGTGCCCGGAAAGCGGGTCGGCCATATGGGGCCGGACCGGTGCCGTGATCGATTCGACGACCGGCGACATCTACGTCGCAACGGGCAACGGCCGCTGGGACGGTCACCGGTTCTGGGGCGACGCCACCATCCGTCTTGACTCTTCGGCGACCAGGATGTTGGGCGACTACACGCCGGAGAACACGCAGTCGCTCGACGAGACCGACACCGACGTCGGCTCGACGTCGCCGGCACTGTTAGGCGACGGATTCGTGGCGCAGGGCGGCAAGGACGGCACGATCAAGCTGCTCGACACGACGGTGATGCGGGGCTCGACGCCGCACACGGGCGGCGAGCTGCAGAGCGTGTCGACGCCCTCGGGCGGGCGCCTCTTCTCGGCGCTCACGGTGATGAACACGCCTAACGAGACGTGGCTCTTCGCCGCCGACAAAGGCGGCACTGCAGCCTGGCGGTTTCGCGACAAGAAGCTCG
>DAHUXU010000389.1 GCA_027307005.1 Gemmatimonadota bacterium | reverse complement strand
CTCCGGCCGCAGCGCCGGATGCCCAATAGCGGGGCGCGACGCACGCGGGGCATCGGTGTCGCGCCGGAGCGCAGCCTGTGCTTCCCGGTGCCCAACGGCCTCGCCGTGAGCGGCATCCGGCTGAATCTGGCCGGACGCGAGCCCCGCGGCATTCTCGCCCCGGGCGACGATGCGACGCGGTTCGTCGAGCGCCTCGAGTCGGAACTGCTCGCGATCGTGGATGACGCGACCGGCGCGCCGCTGGTCTCGCGCGTCGTGCGCACCCGCGACCTGTTCCAGGGCGCACACATCGACGCGCTACCCGATCTGCTCGTCGAGTGGAGCGAGCGCGCGGCGGCGGGCAGCACGGCGTTAGGCGGCGCGGGCGCGCGGGTGGTCGCGCGATCACCGCGCATCGGTACCATCGAGGCGGCGAACGACTACGGACGAAGCGGGGAGCACCGGCCGGGCGGATGGTTCGTCGCTGCCGGGCCCGCCCTGCCCACCGGACGCTTGCACCGCGAGCCATCGCTGCTCGACCTGGCGCCCACCTTCGCCGCGCTCGTAGGCGTCGCACTGGCCGATGCCACGGGCGCTCCGATCACCGAAATCGTCGGGGGAAGCGCGATCGACGGCGCGTGATCCATTCCCGGTTGGGCCGGTCGTCTTGCGCCTGCGCGTTCCCCGGTGCCAGTTTCGGCTGCGTTCGTCGCGTTGCTCTCGCGCGTCGCGCCCCGGCTCGCTCGCGGTATTCTCGACGCGCGCGGCGTCCTGCGCGCGCCCGCACACTTCCCGAGGACCCCATCGTGCCATCGCACTTCCTGCCTAACGCGCTCGTCCGCGCCCTGGTCGCCGGCGCGCTCGCGGCATCCGTCGCGCCCGTCGGGCGCGCCCTCGCGCAGACGCCGGGTCTCCCCAGCGAGACCCCGGCCAAGTTCAAGCCCGCGACGTCGACCTTCGACTACGAGCGCCGCGACGTGATGATCCCGATGCGCGACGGCGTGAAGCTGCACACGGTGATCCTCGTGCCCAAAGGCGCGCACCGCGCGCCGATCCTGCTCACGCGCACGCCGTACGACGCGACCGCAACGACGTCGTACGCCCAGAGCGCGCACCTCGCACCGGAGCTCAACGGCTACGACAACGCGCTCCAGGTGATCATCGCCGGCGGCTACATCCGCGTCGTCCAGGACATCCGCGGCAAGTACGGCTCCGAGGGCGATTACGTGATGAACCGCCCGTTAGTCGGCCCGCTCAACCCGACCACCGTCGATGAGTCGACCGATACCTATGACACCATCGATTGGCTCATCAAGCACGTCCCCGAGACCAACGGCAACGTCGGCGAGCTCGGCATTTCCTACGATGGGTTCGAGCCGCTCATGGGGCTGGTGCACCCGCATCCCGCGCTCAAGGTGTCGGTCCCCATGACTCCGATGGTGGACGGCTGGATGGGAGACGACTGGTTCCACAACGGCGCGTTCCGCGAGCAGAACATGCCGTACATCCTCGAGCAGGAAGCGACGCGCGACAACAGCGCCAAGTGGTGGACCGACCACTTCGACGACTACGACGTCTACATGCAATCGGTCTCGGCCGGCGAGTTAGGCAAACTGCACGGCCTCGAGCAAGTCGGGTTCTGGAACAAGATCCTCGCGCACCCGAGCTACGACTCGTGGTGGCAGCAGCAGGCGATGGACAAGATTCTCGCCGCCCAACCAATCAGCGTTCCGGTGATGCTCGTCCACAGCCTGTGGGACCAGGAAGACATCTACGGCGCCATCGCGGTGTACAAGGCGAGCAAGCCCAAGGACACGTCCAACAAGGTGTTCCTCGTCATCGGGCCGTGGCACCACGGCCAGGAAATCGAGAACGGCAGCTCGTTAGGCGCGATCGATTTCCAGGCCAACAGCTCGCAATACTTCCAGCGCAACATTCTCGGACCGTTCCTCGCCCACTATCTGAAGGACGGCGCGCCGCCGATGGACGTGGCGCCGGTGAACGCGTACGAGACCGGCACCAACCGATGGGAGCGTCTGCGCTCGTGGCCGTCGGGCTGCGATGCCGGGTGCACGATTCGTCCGACACCGCTGTATCTGGGCGCTGGCCTAACGGCGAGCTTCGACGCGCCGCGCCAGGGGCCGCCCGATGCGACGTTCGACGCCTACGTCTCCGATCCCGCCAAGCCAGTCCCGTTCCGCACCCGACCCATCCAGCCCATCGGCTACACGCCGCCGCTCACGTGGGTGCAGTGGCTGGTGGACGACCAGCGCGAGGTCGGAGGGCGCACCGACGTCCTCTCGTATGAAACCGCCGTCCTCACGCAGCCTGTCAAAATCAGCGGACAGCCTGTGGCAAACCTCGTCGCGTCCACCTCGGGCACCGACGCCGACTGGGTGGTGAAGGTGATCGACGTGTACCCCGACGAGGTGGGCGACGACCCGGGCATGGGCGGCTACGAGCTGCCCGTGTCGATGGACATCTTTCGCGGCCGGTATCGCGAGAGCTTCGAAACGCCCAAACCGATCACGCCCAACGAGCCGCTGCTCTACAAGTTCAACCTGCCCACCGCGAACCATGTCTTTCTGCCAGGGCACCGCATCATGGTTCAGATCCAGTCGAGCTGGTTCCCGCTCTACGACCGGAATCCGCAGACCTTCGTGCCCAACATCTTCTGGGCCAAGCCCGGCGACTACAGAAAAGCGGAGCAGCGGGTGTTCCACGAGCCGGGACACGCGAGCTTCGTGGAGCTGCCGGTCGTGACCGGCGGGTGAGCATCGAGCCGGGGCACCCCGGCGCGGCCCGCCATACTTGACCGGATCGCCGGGGAGGCGCATGGTGATGGGACCCATGCGGATGGAGTGTCGCGTGTTGAACCAGGAAGCCGTTGCGCAGGTGCAAGCCGCCGAGCATGTGCCGCAACCGCGAAGGCCGCTCGCGTCCATCGCGAGCCGCGTGCTGCTCCACGCCGCGCTGCTGCTCGTCGCGCTGTTGTGCCTCGGCGCGTATCAGCACTTCAAGCTCGCCGGCGAGTCGACCGCATCCTGGATGAGTCTTGGCGGCGCGGCCCTGTTCGGATTCGCACCGCTGCGGGACGTGACGCACGTCCTGTTCGGCATCGAGGGACGGATCCTGCACGTCGTCCACGGGTTAGGCGGGTTGGCGTTGGGCGCGCTGCCGCTCACCGGCGTGGTCTCGGGGACGCCGGTGCTGACGCATGCGGCGACGGCGCCGTTCGCGATCATGGGCGCGGCGCAGGCATTGATGCACTCGAACAACCCGCGCAACGCGGCGCAGGCGGCGGCGATGCGCCGCTTCATCGAGAGCATGCCGGAGCTCGAGGCGGTGGGCAACCCGCGCAGCTTTTCGACCGCGCAGGGCGCGCAGCGCGCCGTGACGGCGCTGGCCGACATCATCGGCAAGGCGCAATCGTTAGGCGAGACCGAGCTCGCCGCGGATCCCCAATTCCAGAGCGCGTGGCGGCAGGCGTCGACCCGTTTCGGCGCCAACCTGGGATTGGACGCCGTGGACGAAGCGATCGGCAAGCTCGCTGCCAACCCGGCCACCGCGAGCGCGGTGCCGGGCCTGCGGGCGCGACTGGCGGCCGCTCGCCGCACGCTGGGCGGCACGGCGCCGAGAACCTAGGGGCCCGCGTCCGAATGCCGGATCGCACGACCCTCGCGGTCACCATCGCAGACGGAGGCCGCCCCGCATGACATCTCGCGCCCGCACGCTCCTGTGGTCGACGTTAGGCGGCGGCGCGGTCGGCGCGCTCGCCGCCCGCTACGCGGAAGGGCCGCCTAACGGGCAACATCGTGCCGCCGTGGCGTGGGCGTCGTCGCTCCTCGCCGGCTTCACGCCGGCGCTCTACATCTCGCTCGGACTCTGGGTCGCGTTCAGCCTCTACTGGGAGG
>DAHUXU010000386.1 GCA_027307005.1 Gemmatimonadota bacterium | reverse complement strand
CGCCGCGACGACGACCACCGCAAAAAAGAGGCGCCACGTGGCGATGACGAGCGGCGGGGCGTGCGACAAACGCACGAGCGGTGCCGCCATCGAGATCCCGATGATTGCCGCCAGGAGGACGAGCAGCATGTCTCATAAGCTATCGGGTCACTGCGGCAAGAGGTATTGGGGTGCGCGGCGGGTCCACTGCGGCGTTCGGGCGTGCCGTGTACATTATCCGCCATGTCTCCGAGAGACACTGTTGCGCCGGCCGCATCGTCGCTCCGCCGCGACCGACTCGATCTGCTGCTCGCGGCGGCGCATCGCGTGCGCGTGGCCATCGTCGGCGACGCGATGCTCGACGTGTATCTGCACGGCGACGTCGAGCGCATCTCGCCCGAGGCGCCGGTGCCGGTGGTCCGCGTGCGGGAGCGGCGGTCGGCGTTGGGCGGCGCGGCGAACGTCGCGCACAACGTGGTTGCGTTAGGCGCGCAGGCGGACCTCGTGTGCGTCGTGGGCCGCGACGCGAGCGCCGGAGAGCTCCGCCGGATGCTCGGCGCCATCGGCGCCGACGGACCATCGCTGGTGGATGTGGACCGGGCCACCACCACCAAGACGCGCGTCCTCGCCCGCGTGCAGCAGGTGGTACGGGTGGACGAAGAAGAGGACGCGGACCTCGCCGGCGGCGACGCCGAGCGCGTGGTGGCCGCCGCGCGCCGCGCGATCGACCGCGCCGACGCTCTGGTGCTCGAGGATTACAACAAGGGCGTCCTGCTTCCGCGGATCATCGAGGACGTGATCGCGCACGCGCGGCAGCGCGGGATTCCCGTCGTCGTCGACCCCAAGTATCGCAACTTCTTCTCGTATCGCGGGGCGACCGTGTTCAAGCCCAACCGGCGCGAGCTCGAGGCAGCGTTAGGCGCGGCGGTGGACCTCGAGCATCCGCAGGCGCTGCCGTCGGCGCTCGAGCGGCTGGGCGTGGAGCATCTCCTGCTCACGTTGGGCGAGCGCGGCATGGTGCTGGCCGGCCGCGATGGCACGTTGCACCGGATTCCGGCCACCGCGCGCGAAGTCTACGACGTCGTCGGCGCCGGCGACACCGTGACCGCGTATCTGGCGGCGATGCTCGCCGCCGGTGCGTCGCCCCACGAAGCGGCCGAGGTGGCGAACCTGGCCGCCGGCGTGGAGGTGGGAAATTTAGGCGCGGCGTCCGTGAGCGCGGACGAAGTCCGCGAGGCCGCCGCCAGGCGCGACGCCGCCGCGGGCGCCCGCACAGGCGCCTGACCCGCGGCGCCAGCGCGCCCGCGCCTACATGCCGAGGTGCTTCTTCAGGAACGCGACCGTCCTCGGCCACGCATCCTTGATCGCCGCCAGATTCGCCTGCTCTTCAGCCGGGTCGCGCTGCGCCTTGGGGTCGTCCTGCGCACGCGCGAAGCCGTGGATCGCGCCCTCGTAGTTCTTGCCGAAATACTCTTTGTGCAAGGCGTGCATCATCGAGTCCACCGCCGGCATCGCGGCGCCGATCCGCGCATCCTTCGACCCGCTCAGCAGCATCATCGGCACCTTGATCTTCTTCAGCGAATCGACGTTAGGCACTGCGTCGTCCATGTACGGCAGCCCGTAGTAGGCGATGCCGCCCGAGAAGCCCGAAGTGCCCTCGTTGGTCGCGTAGCCCCAGGTCGTGTACCCGCCCCAGCAGAATCCCATTACCGCGTATTTGTGCTCGGCCGACGGCTGCGACATCGCGTACCCCGCCGCCGCCGTGATTCCCATGTTCCGCTCGGCCGGCGTAACACCGCGAATGAGCTTCACCGCCGAATCGGCCGGCAGCTCATCGGCTGACGCGCCGCCGCGTACGCGCGAGAGCAGATCCGGCGCGATCGCGATGAACCCATCGGCCGCCACCTGGTCGGCCACCCCGCGAATCCACGTCTGAAGCCCGAAGATCTCGTGCACGATCACGACGACCGGCGTGTGCGGCCGCGACGTTTCGGGGTACACGATCCACGCCATGAGCGAGTCCTTGGACCCGGCCTCCCACGGAATCTTGACCCACTCGCCGTGACGGGGGCTGGCATCGATGCGCGCCTTGGCCGTGCTCGCGCTCGGCGGCAGTCCCGGAACGCCCTGCGCGTCGTTCCGCCTAACGATACGCGGCGCCGCCATGTCGGCCGCCGTCATGTCGGCCATGTGATCGTCGGCCGCGAACGACGACGACTGCGGCACACGCCGCTGCATCGTGCACGCCGTCCCCGCGAGGACGGCAATTCCAGTCACACAAAGAACTCGGCGAGCACGCATGGGTCTGCTCCAGGCGGGTCATGTGGTGACTGGTACGCTACCCAGCCGTCGCGCCGCGCGGAAGACGACCGGCATCTCGGCCGAACGCGGCTACTCCTCCCGGATTGCCGTCATGGGATCGATCCGCGCCGCACGGCGCGCCGGAAGCCAACTGGCGAACGTGGCGACCGCTATCAGAATCGCGGTGGTTGCCACGAATGTCGCGGCGTCGAGCGCGCCCACGCCGAAGAGCAGCGTTCGCATGACGCGCGTCAGTGCGAATGCACCGGCGAGACCGAGCGCGGACCCCCACACCGCGGTGCCAAGCCCATCGCGCAACACCAGCCCAACGATGCCGTTGGCCGTCGCGCCGATCGCGAGCCGCACGCCGATCTCTCGCTGTCGCTGCACCACCGAATAGGCGACGAGTCCGGACAGGCCCACGGCGGCCAGCAGCAACGCGAGGATGGCAAACGCGGCGATCAGGAGCAGATCGAACCGCCGCGAGCCGACCGACTGCGACACGAGCGACTCGACACTCTGCACGCGTGTCACCACCAACTGCGGATCGATCGTGTGCACGTCGTTCCTCACCCGCGATGTCAGCGCCTCCGGATCGCCCGGCCCGCGGACGACGAACGCCAATTCGCGCAGCTCCGCGTCGACGAGCGTCGTGTCCACCGCCAACTGACGCGCCGGGAAGTACACCTCGGGGAGGCTCTGTTTGTCTAACGCATGCTCGGGCACCGTGCGCACGACGCCGACGATGGTCTTCCACGGGTCCGTGGATTCGGGCGCGCCCCATTTGAGGCGGCGGCCGATCGGGTTCGCGTTCCCATAGAACTGGCGGGCGAACCGTTCGTCGATGATCGCGACCGACGCGCCTTTCGCATCGTCGCGCGCGTCGAAGGCGCGCCCCTCCACCACCGAGATGCCCATCGTCCGGAAATAATTCGAAAACACGACGAAGTTTGCCGCCAGCGGCACCTTCGGCAGCACGATCCCTTCCGGACTGACCGCGATCTGCCATCCGCCTAACATTGGCAGGTTGACGGCGGCCGTCGCGCCGCGCACGCCCGGCATGTGGGCCAACGACTCGATCAGCGCCTGCTCCGCACCGGGGACGCGGGCATCGCTGTACCGGTACGACGGAAACGCGACGCGGAACGAGAGCAGGTGTTCGGGCGCGAATCCGGGATCGATCTCGAGCACGTTCGCGAAGCTCCGCGCCAGCAGCCCGGCGCCGGTCGTGAGCACGAGGGCGAGGGCGATCTCGCTGGCCACCAGCACGCGGCGCGCGCGCTGCCGGCTGCGTCCGGCGCTCGTACCGCGGCCTTCGTCGCGCAGCGTGTTGGACAACCCCAGCGACCGGCCGGAGAGCGCCGGCACGAGCGAGAACACCGCCACGACCAGGCCCGTGACGCCGAGCGTGAAGATGAGTACGCGCGCGTCGAGGCCGATGCGGTAGCCGGCGAGCATCCCGTCGGGAGCGAGGCGCGAGAGGGCGGACGCGCACCAGTGCGCCAGCACGAGCGCGCCTAACGCGCCGGGCACGGCCAGCACCGCGCCCTCGATCAGATACTGCGCGGCCAACCGCCCTCGGCTCGCGCCTAACGCGCGCCGGACGGCGAGCTCGCGCGTCCGCGCGGCCGCGCGCGCCAGCAGCAGGCCGGCCACGTTGATGCACGCGATGAGCAGCACGAACGCGACCGCGCCCAGCAGCACGATGAGCGGCTGGCGCACGTCGGACACGAGATGCGCCCGCAACGGCAGCGCGGCGGCCGTGATGCGGAATTTGGGCGAATAGACATTGGGATAGAGCGACGGCAGGCGCGCGGCGATCGTGCCCACCGCCGCCGTTGCGTTGTCCACCGAGACGCCCGGAGCGAGCCGCGCGACCATGTACGCGTTGAAGGAATTCCCGCGCCCCTGCATCACGTAAGGCGTCATGCGCAACGGCACGAAGAACGCGGCGGGCTCGAGGCCGAGCCCCGGCAGCGGGAATGTGAAATCACGGGGCATCACGCCCAACACCGTGGTCGGTTTTCCGTCGAGCGCGATCGTCCGGCCGACGATCGACCGATCGGCGCCGAAGCGGCGGCGCCACAGCGCATCGCTCAACACCACGGCGTCGGGCGACCCCGGCGCGTCGTCGCCATCCTGAAACGCGCGGCCTAACGCGGGAGCCTCACCGAGCACGCGAAACAACCCGGACGACACCTCGAGCCCCGACAACCGCTCGGCCTCGCCGCCGCCGGTGAGTGTGAACGAGATGCGATCGAACACGCCGGCCGACGCGAACACGCGGCCGTCGAGCGTCGCGAAGTCGCCGAAGTCCGGCGTCGAGATCGTTCCGAAGTTGGCATCTGTGATCGCCGGGATGCCTTCACCCACCATGACCAGCCGCCCCGGATCGCGAAACGGCAGCGGACGGAAGAGCACGGCATCGACCACGGAAAAGATCGCGGTGTTGACGCCAATGCCTAACACGAGACACGCGATGGCCGCCGCCGCAAAGGCCCGCTGGCGCGCGAGCTGGCGCAGCGCATGGCGGAAGTCGGCCGCCGCGCCCGACAGCGCGTCGCTCATGGATCGTCTCCTGGCATATTGGTCTTCGATGCGCTGGCAATCGTCGCGGACGCGCGCGAGGTTGCCCAGGCGCTCGACGGCGCGAGCGCGAGCGGCGGCCGGATCGAGACCGCTCGCGATGTATTCGTGGACGCGCGCCTCGATGTGAAACGACAGCTCCTGCTCGAGCTCGCCGCGCGGGTCGCTGCGCCAGAACGCGACGTAGCGAAACCAGGAAGGATTCTGACGCTGCGGAGGCATCGGGATCGTCGCGCGCTACGCCCAGGCCGGACGCTTGGTGCTCGTGAGAACCTTGGCCACCGCCGCGGCGAACGCCGACCACGACGACGCTTCCTGCCGCAGCTGCTGCCGCCCGCGCACCGTGATCCGATAGTACTTCGCCTTGCGATTGTTCTCGGACAGCCCCCAGCTCGCTTCCACGAAGCCGCGTTTCTCGAGACGGTGCAGCGCCGGATAGAGCGACCCTTCCTCGATGCGCAGCGCATCGTCCGTCACGTCCTGCAGCCAGCGCGCGACGCCGTACCCGTGCGTCGGTCCCCAGGACAACGCCTTGAGCACGAGCACATCGAGCGTGCCCTGGAGCAGCTCGACCGTCTCCGTATCAGTGGCCATGGTCCATCACCTCGAGAGAGCCGGCATCCGGGCCGGACGCTGCGCGCGTGCCCCATAGAATGACTTGGGGAATAACGAATATCTCCCATAGAATATCAAGGGGGGATGCCGCGGCGTCCTGCCGGCCACCTCTGGCGCCCGGCCGACGGGATGAGAGATTCATCCTGGCTCGACCATCGGTGCACCAGCGCTTCTTTCACGACCATCATGACCCGTCGCACACTCGTCGTTGCCCTGTGCGCGTCGTTGCTCGGACGCGCAGCCCTCGCGCAGACGCCGGTCGACTCGTCGCTCGCGGCGTACATCGACGGCATCACGGCGATCGACAGCCACGCGCACCCGATGCTTCCCATCCCGGCCGGTGCGCCGCCCGACACGGACTTCGACGCGCTGCCGCTCGACGGCGTCCCGCCCTTCCCGCTCCAGGCGCGTCTCCGCCCCGACAATCCGGAATGGCGGGATGCCCACCGCGCATTGTACGGCGTGACCTCGACCGACACCGGCGCCGCCTACCGCGATGCGCTCGCGTCCGCCCAACGCAGCGTTGCCCAACGCGAGGGGACGCACTTCCCCGATTGGGTGCTCGATCGATCCGGCATCGATGAGATGATGGCCAACCGCATCGCGCTCGGCCCCGGTCTCTCGCCGCCGCGCTTTCGCTGGGTGGCGTTCGACGATGCGCTGATGCTGCCGCTCGACACGCGCGCCGAAGCATCGCGCACGCCCGACACGCGCTCGCTCTACCCGAAAGAGACGACGCTGCTCCGCCGCTACATGCACGATCTCGGGCTGCGCGCATTGCCCGCGTCGCTCGAGGCCTACGTGGCGCGCGTCGTCGCGCCCACCCTCGAGCGACAGCGCGCCGGCGGCGCCGTGTCGATCAAGTTCGAAGCGGCGTATCTCCGGCCGCTCGACTTCGACGACCCGGACCCCGTCCTCGCCCGGCGGGTGTACGCGCGCTACGTGTCCGGCGGCACACCGACGCACGCCGAGTACAAGGCGCTCGAGGACTATCTCTTTCGGGTGATCGTGCGACAGGCCGGCCGGGATGGAATGTCCGTGCAGATCCACTGTCTCGAGACGTACGGCGGCTTCTACGACGCCGCGGGCAGCGCGCCGCACCTGCTCGAGCCGGCGCTCGACGACTCGACGCTGCGCGGGACGACGATCATTCTGATCCACGGCGGGTGGCCGCTGATCGATGAGACGCAGACGCTGCTCGCCAAGCCCAACGTGTACACGGACATTTCGGCGATGACGCTCATCCTCGAGCCGGCCGAGCTGGCGCGCGTGCTGCGCCAGTGGTTAGGCGAATGGCCGGACAAAGTGTTGTTCGGCACCGACGCCTTCGACGACGCGCCGGCCTACGGTTGGGCGGAATCGGCCTGGTTAGGCACGAGGACGGCGCGGCGCGCGCTGGCGATGGCGCTCACCGGGATGATGCGCGACGATGAGATCGACCGGACCCGCGCCGAGCAGCTGGCACGAATGGTGATGCGCGACAATGCCGTGGCCGCGTACCACCTGCACCTCAACTGATATGAAGGGGCGGGTTGTCAAGCGTCGCGATCTTTCTCCGACGCGGTGGTTCGTCGTGGTGGCGGAGCGTGGTGTGGCCCCGAGGCGGCTTCGACGATGAATCGCTCTGATATTCGCCGGTCAGTCTCGGGAAGAGACCGGAGCGGCACGAAGCAGGATTCGTCGGGAGCGAGCACATTCTAGGGGCGAGGATTCGATCCGGTGGGACGCACCCGGGCGACCTCATAGTTGAAGCGTGCATTCTCCAGTCGTGCCTCGGGCACCACGCCACGCGCCACGTCATCGTTAGGCAGCAGTTGGGGCGTCGGCCGCGGGCGGCATCTGCATCGCCGCCCACAGGAAGCCGACGAGTTCGCGCGCCACCGCGACGGCCGCGATCTGCGCAGGCCGGCGCGCCGCAATCCGATGGAAGAGCGTATAGAGCCGGTGCTGCGCTTTCCACGCGTGCGCGATGAGCGCGGGCGATTGCCCGTGTTGCCGCCGCGTGAGACGGGCACTCCGCCGCGGCCGGCGGCGGGCAATCCATGCGGCTTGCACCAGGACATGCCGACATCGGCTATTGCCCGCCTTGGTGATGGCGCCGCGGCGTTCACGCGTCCCAGAGGAGTGCTCCGTCGGGACGACGCCCAAGTACGCCATCAGCTGCGTGGGCTTTTCAAAGCGCTGCCAATCGCCGAGCTCCGTCGCCAGCACCATCGCGGCGAGCGTGCTGATGCCGCGAAAACACGTCAGCCGGGCGACCGTCGCGTGGTACATTGGCGTCAACGTGAGCGCTTCGATCTGGCGATCCAACTCGGCGCGGCGCGCGAGCTTGTACTCCAAGAGCGCGCGATATTCATCGAAGGCCACCGCGTCGCCACCGCTCAACGCATCCGATCGCCGCACCTCGTCTAACCACGCGCGGTGCCGGAGCGTCCAGTGCGCGCCCGCGTGATAGACGAGGCCGCGGCGCAGCAGGAGCTTGAGGAGATAGTGGCGCGACCGGAGGATCTCGCGCTGCAGCGTCTCGCGGCAGCGCACGATCTCACGCACGCGCTCCTCGGCCTCGCTCGGAATCCGAATCGGGGTCAACTCCCCCGCCCGATACAAGCGCGCCAGATTCGTCGCGTCATGCTTGTCGTGCTTGCGCCGCTCGCCGGGCTTCGTGGGAATCAACGCGCTCGCCACGATCTCGCACGTGTGGCCCCAGCTCGTCATCGCGCGCTGCAACACGTAGCCCGCGCCGCTGGCTTCATAGCACGCGCGCAGCAGCGTGCCATCCTGGGCGAGCCGCGCGCAGAAGCGCTCCAGTTTCTTGAAATCGTAGGGCAGCCGCTCGAGCCGCGTTGGGCCGACCGCGTCCGCTGGCAACACAGCGATCATCACGGAGTCCTTGTGCACATCCAGGCCGAGGTACAAAATCGAAGGAGACATGGGGCTGGTCCTCTGGCAATGCGACACTGTCGCATGTGGCTCTGGCACACCTACGTGATCATGGGTGAGCTAACCCACGACTCCGTCAGGGGGCCAGCCCCTTCATATCTTCTAGGCGCGCCCGATGCCACGAGCCAAACGCAAGAAGGCCCAGGCGGACCCGCAGTCGCGCGGCCTCGACGCCCGCCGGCTCGCCGGCGCCGCGCACCCCGCCGCCGTGGATGCGCTCGCCGCGCGCATCGCGGACGACGGCGGGTCGGTGTTGGGCATCTACCGCGATCCGTTGGGCAGCCACTGGCAGATTCTGGCGGCGCTGCCCATCGACAAGGTCGAGCCCACGCCGTTCCAGCGGGACCTGTCCGATGCGCACGTCACACGCCTCGCCGACGCCATCGACCGGCTCGACCGGTACGTCGACCCGGTGACCGCCGTGCCGAGCGCCGACGGACGGTACTGGACGCCCAACGGCTATCACCGGTTGGGCGCGATGCGCCGGTTAGGCGCGAAGAGCATCGTCGCGCTGGTGATTCCCGAGCCGGAGGTCGCGCACCGCATTCTGCTGCTCAACACCGAGAAGGCGCACAACCTGCGCGAGCGCGCCCTCGAAGTGGCGCGCCTCGCCGTCGCGCTGGCCGACCTCGATGACCGGCCCGAGCGCGAGTACGCCATCGAGTTCGAAGAGGCCGCGCTCATCACACTCGGCTTCTGTTACCAGGAGAACGGACGCTTTGCCGGCGGCGCATATCACCCCGTGCTCAAACGGTGCGACAAGTTTCTGGCCATGAAGCTGTCGCGCGCGCTCGAGGTGCGCCGCGAACGCGCGGCGAAACTGCTCGAGCTCAACGACGCGGTGACGGCGGCGATCGCGAGCCTCAAATCGCGCGGCTTCGAGAGTCCGTACCTGCGGGCGTTCGTCGTCGCGCGGCTCAATCCGCTGCGGTTCAAGCGCGGCGAAGCCGATTTCGACGAGACGATCGACAAGATGCTCGCCGGCGCGCGCCGGTTCGACGCGGCGAAGGTGCGCGCCGACCAGGTCGCGCGGAGCGGCGGCGCGGCCGAAGAGTAGCGCTCGCCTTACGGCGTGCGCGTGCCCAGCATGCGGGCCGCCGAGTCGACCAACGCGGCTTCCGCGTCGAGGACGGCGCCCACGACGGCGATCTGCTCCTGCGCCAGCGGGAATTTGCGCTGCTCGATGGCCTCTCGCACGGCGGGCATCGTCTTCGCGCCGTACCCCGTGTAGAAGCCCGGCGCCTCGAGCTCGAACGTGTACCACGGGCGGCCCGGCAGCCCGCGCTTGTCCGTTAGGCGGCGGGCGGCCTGCAGCAGCAGCGCATTCACGCCGGCCGTCGCGCCGGCGCCGTACGACGTGTCGGCGGCGAGCGCGTTGAAGGCTTTCGCATAGCGGACGGACGCGTGCGTGAGCGAGTCCGCACCGTTCTGCAACGGCGCGAAGCCGAGGTAGGGCGGCACGGGCGCAACGGGCGGCGCGCTGGTCGGATGCCATGGATCCGACGTGGCCGCGAACACACCCTCCTGGATCTCGCGATTCTGCTCGGCGGTCGCCGCCCGCTCCGTCGTGAGCAGATGCTGCAGATCAGCGACTTCGCGCTGCACCGTCGACGCCAGCGTCACGAAGTCGTAGGGCAGGACGTCCGCATCGGCGAGCCGCATCACCGCCGTGCCGCCGATCTGCGACAGCGCGCGGCCGTACACGAACGACGTGTCGCCGAAATGCGTGTACCAGTAGTAGTCGTCGTACACGGAGTGGTACACGCCGCCGGACTCGCTCTCGCCGCCGAAGCCGATGTTCAACGAGGCGATCCCGATGTGATCGACGAACCCGGAGTAGTCGGACCCCGAGCCTAACGGACCGACCCGCAGCACGTCACTCGAGCGGGCTTCGGTCCGCGCCTCGTCGGACCGCGCCTGCAGGATGTCGGCGAGCTTGCGGCGCTTCCAGACCGAGAGATGGGTCTCCGGATCCTCGACATCCTTGGCCACGTCGCTGATGAACGGCGCCAGCGCCGGCGTGCCGCCCGCGAAGAGATAGCCGCGATCGTTCGTGTCGGTGTTGATGTAGGCGACGGCCTTCTGGCGCAACTCCTCCGCGTGCTCTTCCACCCACTCGGTGGATCCGAGCAGCATCGGTTCCTCGCCGTCCCACGCCGCATAGATGATGGTGCGGCGCGGATGCCAGCCCTGCGCGAGCAGCGCGCCTAACCCGCGGGCCTCTTCCATCATCGCGACCTGCCCCGCGATCGGATCTTCGGCGCCGTTCACCCACGCGTCGTGATGGTTGCCGCGCACGATCCACTCGTCGGGCTCGGTGCTGCCGCGAATGGTGGCGATCACGTCGTAGACCGGCTTGATGTCCCAGTTGGATTTGACCACGAGATGGACGCGCGCCGGTCCCGAACCCAGGTGATAGGTCATGCCGAGCCCGCCGCGCCACGGTTCGGGCGCCACCGGGCCGCC
>DAHUXU010000362.1 GCA_027307005.1 Gemmatimonadota bacterium | reverse complement strand
GCGGCGGCGCTCGCCGCCACCGACTGGACGCGCTGGAGCGACGGCGCCTGGCCCGCGATCGCCCGCGCCGCTGCCGGATCGTTAGGCGGATCGGCCCTCGCCGTGTGGATCGGTGCGGCCGGCATGGTGAGCGCGCTGGCGCTCTTCAACGCGCTGCTCCTCTCGTACTCGCGCATCCCGCTCGCCATGGCCGTCGACGGCTATCTGCCCGCGTGGCTCGGGCGCACGGACGACCGCGGCACGCCGCGCAATGCCGTCGTCGTCTCCGCGCTCTGTTACTCGGTGTTCGTCCTGCTCTCCATCCAGGGGCTCGTCGTCGCCGACGTGCTGCTCTATGCCATGGCGCTCTTCCTCGAGTTCGGCGCGCTCATCCAGCTCCGCCGCACCGAGCCCGAATTGCGCGGCGCCTTCCGCATTCCGGCTGGCCGCGCCACGGTGACGCTCCTGGCCGCGCTCCCGCTCGTAATTCTGTTGGGCGTGCTCGCGCTCGAGATGCGCGACGGCGAATACGGCCGCCCGGCCGTTGCCGGCGCCGTCGCCGCCGCGCTGCTCGGGCCCCTGGTGTACGCGGCCATGCGCCGCCGCCGCGCCGCTGCGTAAGGCATCGACACTCGCGCACGGCCGCGCCCGTGCTATCTTCGTCTCGCCCGCGCCGTTCGCTTTCCCTCCGCACAGAGATCTCCCACGAACATTCCCACGGGCCAGCCGGGCGAAGCGCTTCCGTTGGACAGCGCGTGGAATGCCGTGCGCGACGCGTTGCTGCGCGGTCTCACGCACGCGCTGAGCAACCGCGTCATGGCCATCGCGACGCTCTCCGATCTGGCCGGCGACGCCGGCGCCGCCGCAACGACGCGCAGCGTGCTGGCGTCGGAAGCCGGTCGTCTGGATGCGCTGCTCCAGCAGTTCCGCCTGTTGTCGCCGCCGCCGCCCGGACCTCCCGAACCGCTCAACGTCGCCGACCTGCTGTCCCCGCTCGTCGAGCTCGCGGCGCGTCACCCCGACGTCGCCGGAACGCCGAGCGACATTCGCGTCGCCGGCGGCGTGCAGCCGGCGTTCGTCGACGCCGGACACGTCGGACGCATCGTGCCCGCGCTCGTGATCGCCGCCATGCGCGTCGCGCGACGCGTCCGCGCGACCCGCGTCCAGGTGGATGTGCTGGGCGATGCGCGGTGGGTGGTCATCCGTGCGACGGCCGGCGACGCCGGCCCGACGGGCGCGCAATCGAACGAGGCGGCAGCCGGCGCGCCGGCGATCGGAATCGCCGAAACCGCACGGGGCGCGTGCTACGAGCTCCTCATGCCGACGCTGGCCGCGGCGCGACGCCGCGAACGCGGTTCGAGTTAGGCGTTAGGCAACCGAGCGCATCGGCGCCAGCGCCGTACGCAGGCGCCCCATCGCCTTCTGCTTGATCTGCGAGACGCGCGACTCCGTCACCTCGAGCACCCGCGCGATGTCCTGCAGTTTGAGCTCCTCGAGAAAGTACAGCGTCAACACGCGCCGCTCGACGTCCGGCAGCTCGAGCAACGCGGCCCGCAGGTGGGCGAGCTCCTGCTCGCGCGTCAGGCGCGCTTCCACGTCGAAGCCATCGCTCGCCGCGAGCGACTCGCCAAGCGTCCGCACTTCTCCGTGCTCGCCGGTGCCGGGCATCGGATCGTCGAGGCGCAACATCGCCGTGCTCGCCGCATCCGCCTGCCACCGGCTCACCGTCTCGACGTCGACGCCCATCCGCACCGCCGTCTCCCGCGCCATCGGCGTCCGGCCGAGGTCGTGCGCCAGCCCGGCCTGCGTCGCGCCTAACGCCCGAGCGCGGCGCCGGATCGATGACGGCACGTGGTCCAGCCGGCGCAGCTCGTCCACGATCGCGCCGTGGATGCGCGGCACCGCGTACGTGCTGAACGCCAACCCCCGATGCGGGTCGAACCGGTCGATCGCTTCAGCCAGGCCAAGCGTGCCGGCGCTCACCAGCTCGTCCAGCTCCACGGCGCCGCCCAACCGGCGATGAACGCCGCGCGCCACGTGGTACACGAGACTGAGATGGGCCGCCATCAACTGCTCGCGACCCTGCGCGTCACCCGCCGGCAACCGCTGCCATCGATCCGCGTCCGACATCGTGCCTCACCGAAGGAGTCTCGGCCGGACAACTGGTGCGTCGTCCGAACGACCCCCTCAAAAGCAACCGGTGTTCCACGCTCGATTGGACGGATTTCATGCGGCCGCCGGCGGCGGCGCCACATGCCTAACAGCTTGTGGGGGTGTCTGTTAGGCAGTCCCTGAACGGGCGCCGGCATCGTGTCGAACCGGCGCCTGAGGGCTGCCGGCTGGCAGGGCAGGAGTGCCCCGCGGAAGGTTTTTCCGGACCGGACCGGGCAAGCGTTGCCGTGCCCGGCGCCGCTCAGTCGTCGGCGGCTTCCGACGCCGCCGCCGGCGGCCCGTTCAACTTGTAGCGCAGCGTACGCACGCTGATCCCGAGCAACCCGGCCGCCCGCGTCCGGTTCTGACCCGTCACCTCGAGCGCCTTGGCGATCAACACCTCTTCGGCGTCGTCCAGGCTCAGTGACGTCAACACCACGCCATCGGGGAGCGTGCCGGACGCCGAGCCGTGCGTCGCACCGTTGGTCGACACCAGCGCCACGGGCGCAGCCGGCCGTCCGCTCTTGAAGGTGTCCTGGTCTAACGAACGCGCCTGGAGTATCGGATCCGAGCTCAAAATCACCGCGCGCTCGATCACGTGCTGCAACTCGCGCACATTCCCCGGCCACTCGTGCCGCTGCAGCAGCGCCAACGCCTCGGCCGAAATTCCGGCGACATCCTTGCTCGCATCAGCCGCCGCGCGCAGCGCGAAGCGATGCGCCAGCACCGGGATGTCATCCAGACGTTCGCGAAGCGGCGGTATGCGCACCGGAATCACGCTGAGACGGAAAAACAGATCCTGACGGAATCGGCCCGCCGCCGCTTCCGCGGCGAGATCACGGTTCGTCGTCGCGACCACCCGCACGTCGACGCGAATCGGCGAGGTGCCGCCCACCCGCTCGAACTCCTGCTCCTGCAGTACGCGCAGCAGTTTCGCCTGCAGATCGAGACGCATTTCCGAAATTTCATCGAGCAGCAGCGTGCCGCCGTGCGCACGCTCGAACGCGCCTTCCACTCGCTTGAGCGCGCCGGTGAACGCGCCACGCTCGTGACCGAACAGTGCGCTCTCGACCAAGCCCTCGGGCAGCGCAGCGCAATTCAGCTTGATGAATGGTTTCTCGCGCCGGTCGCTCAACTCGTGTATGGCGCGCGCGAATAATTCCTTGCCCGTGCCAGACTCGCCTTGCAACAACACCGTCGCACGAGTCGGCGCCGCGGATGCGGCTGACTGGAGCGCGCGACGAATGGCCTGACTCTCGCCAATGATCTGTCGTTCGCTGCGTGCTTCCATGATCTCGCGCTTGAGCGCCGCATTCTCGCGGCGCAACCGCACCAGCTCGAGCGCCTGATCGACTGCAAGCTCGAGCTGCGCCGCGCGCACCGGCTTGGTGATGTAGTCCACCGCGCCCGCTTTGATCGATGCAACCGCATGCTCGATGCTCGCGTAGCCGGTCATCATGATCACCGGCGTGTCGATGCCTTCACGCTCGAGATGCGCGAGCAGATCGAGCCCGGTGTTGCCGGGCATGCGATAATCCGAGATGATGAGATCGATGCTCCCGCGCGCGAGAAGCGCCAGCGCTTCAGGCACGTTGGCCGCGTTCAGCGGTTCGTGCCCGGCCTGCTTGAGCGTCTCGGCGAGCAGCAGCGAGATCGATTCATCGTCATCGACGCATAGGATGGTAGCCATGCGTCTGGATGACGCGCCGACTCGGCGAGCGGCAACAATTTCCGAGACATGACTGCCGGGCGGAATCGGCGCCCTCGGGCTGCGCCGAGTAGTCGAGCGCTAGAGGCCGCTAAAGTTCCGCGCGCACTGACCGATCATCATGGCATGCTGACCACACCGCGTTGGAACGACGCCGGCGACCCGCGCGAAAATCGCGATCGCGATGGCGCTCTCGCCCGCAGCCGGTCACCCTGGTCGGGCGCACGTTCGATCTCGCACCGTCAGGTCGATGAGCTCAAGCGCCGGCTGCGCAGCGGCGCCTACGACACGCCGCAAATGCTGGATGCGCTCGCGCGCCGCTTGATCGAAAGCGGCGAGCTCTGAGCGGCCCTCAGCCACGCGAGCGGAATCCCGGCGCCGAATCCTAGGCGGCGACCTTCGGCAAGTGCTGGGTCAGCCAGGCACGCGTGTCCTCGAGGTCGCCGGGAACGAGCTGATGCCCAGTCCGTTGCCAGCGGAGCGACACGTCGGCTCCGCCTGCGCGCAGCGCATCGGCCAGCCGCTGTGTACGCTCCACGGGTGAGAATGGATCCACCTTCCCGGCCGAGATGAGGACCGAGGTCCCGGCGAGGTTCGGCCGGGTTGCCGGCTCGAGCGGCATGACCGCGCGCAGGAGCGCTGCGCCACGCAAGAGCCCCGGGACGAGCAGGAGCAGACTGGCGGCCATGTTCGCGCCGTTCGAGTAGCCTAACGCAAACAACGAACTGGGCGCGAATCCGTACGTCGTCGCCGCAGCGCCGATGAACGCCGCCAACGCCGGCACGCGCACACGGATGTCGGCCTCGTCGAAGACGCCCTCCGCATGGCGGCGGAAGAAGCGCGGCATGCCGAGCTCGCTCACCGGTCCGCGCGGGCTGAGCAGCGATGCGCCAGGCGCCAGCTCTTCGCCTAACGAGATCAGGTCGGATTCGTCGCCGCCCGTGCCGTGCAGCAGCAACACGGTGGGCGAAGCGGCGCCCGAGGCGCCGGGCACCCAGCGGTGCGGCCACTCCTCGAGCGTCGTCACCGCGCGTGCCCCGGCGCGGTCGTGCCGATCCGTCGCGCCATCCGCGGCGCATCTGCGGCGTGCATGCCCAACGAACCTCGAGTCGATGTCGACCCGAATGATGTCGCCGTGCGCTCCGCGCGGGCAATCGCGCGGGATACGAGCGTCAGCCGTGCACGTCGTTCAGTCGGCGCACCGCGGCGCGCCCAAGACGGCCGAGATTCATGGCAAACGCCAGTCCGAGGGCGCTCGTCGCCCCGCTGATCCACACTTCCACCACTTGTCGCGTGCACCGCACCTCGGGCCGCGTCGTGGGGAGCGGCGTTCCCGAGAGCTGTAGTTCGTCGATGTAGAGCGGCTCGGTGTCGAACAGCAAGCTCGTGAGCAAGGCGGCCATCGACTCATCGCCACCACGGTGGCGCCTGAGATCCAGGATCAAGCGCTCAGCACGAGCGACCCGCGCCATCGCGGCAATTGCGCTCATGCGCGCAGCCGGTGTGCCGACGAACTTGCGCACCTCGATGATTCCCCGCCCGGTCGAATCGACATCGGCCGACTCGATACCGTGGCGGTTCAGCCAGCCCTCGCGCTGCGTCTCGGGCATCCGCTCGACTGCGCGCATCACTGGAACGGGACGCCGGCGCGACAGTCCCGCATCGAGCATCCACGGATTCAAGGCCATCGTACTCATCGGCAAGCTCCGAACGGGTCGCAACATCGGTGTCACTGATTCGACACTGGACGCGACTGAAGGGTTTGCGTGCGACCTCTGGTCGCTCCGACACGGCGCGCAGTACTATCAATCCTTCCCGCGCGCCACCAGTTCGCCCTCCACCTCGCATGCCCATATGCATCTCATCTGGACCGACATCCTGACGCCTGGCGTTCCGCTGCTCGACAAGGTCATCCGCACTGTCGCCGTCTACTTCTTCCTGCTCGTTGGGCTTCGACTGGCGGGCAAGCGCGAGCTGGGCCAGCTGAATCCGTTCGATCTCGTCGTGCTGCTCGTGCTCTCGAACACGGTGCAGAACGCGATCATCGGAAACGACAACTCGCTCGCTGGCGGGTTGTTCGGAGCCGTAGTGCTCCTCGTGCTCAACTACGCCGTGGTACGGTTTCTCTTCTTGCACCCGCGACTGGATCGCCTTGCCGAGGGTCGCGACGTGATGCTGATCAGGGACGGGAAGGTCCTCGAACGTCGCCTGCGCCGAGAGCTGATCACGCGGTCGGAGCTCGCCTCGGCCGCACGCAAACAGGGCATCGATGACCTGAGCACCATCGAGTGCGCGCGGCTCGAAGTGGGAGGGACGCTCACCTTCGTCTTGAAGCATCCCACCAATGAGGAGGGCTGGCGCGACGTCATCACGCAGCGTCTGGACCGCCTCGAGGGCAAGATCGAGCGCGTGCTAGACGAGGTGCGGGCGCGCCGCGACGGCGCCTGACCTCGTTAGGCGGTCATCAACCAGTCGGGATGCTTGAGATGGAAGCCGGTGTGATGCTGGTAGGCGCGCGCCAGGGCGAGAGCCGGCGCTTCACCGTACAACCGGCCGAGGAACGTCAGCGACACGGGCGTGCCATCGTCGCGGAAGCCGTTAGGCACGATCACGGCCGGGTGCCCCGTCAGGTTCGTCGCCACGAGCTGCGCGCCGAAGGTCGGCGTGACCACCACATCGACGTCGGCGAACGTCTGCTCGATCGCCCGCATGGCCAGCGTCCGCGCCCGGTTGGCGTTCACGTACTCCACCGCAGGGATGAACCGCGCGACCCGGAACGTATTCGGCCACGCGTCCGGCCCTTGTTGGGCCATCTCCTTGTCCCGCCCCGATCGCGTGAGCTCATCGAACGCCGCGGCGCCTTCGGCGCGCAACACGATCGTCATGGCGCCCCACGGCTGATCGGGCAGCTCCACCGGCACCAGCTTCGCGCCGATCTCGCGTAAGGCATCCAGCGCTGCGTCATCGAATTTCTTCGTCGGGTGATCCGCATCGAACGCGCTCTTGATGTATCCGACGCGAAGCGACGCCGGCGTGGTGCGCGCATCGAACGGGAACGCCGCGTCCACCGCCGTCGGATCGTGGCCGTCGCTGCCACGAATCGCGTCGAGCACCAGCGCGCAGTCCTCGACGCTTCGACAGATCGGTCCGAGCTTGTCCATCGTCCACGA
>DAHUXU010000609.1 GCA_027307005.1 Gemmatimonadota bacterium | reverse complement strand
GTCGCGACGCGAGGCGTGGGTCCGCGCCGTCGACATGCTGCAGCAGGTGGGAGTTCCCGCGCCGGCCGAGCGCGCGCGCGAGTACCCGCATCAGTTGTCGGGCGGCTTGCGCCAGCGCGCGATGATCGCGATGGCGCTCATGATGCACCCTGCGCTGCTCATCGCCGATGAGCCGACGACGGCGCTCGACGTGACCATCCAGGCGCAGATTCTCGAGCTGCTCGCCGAGTTGCAGTCGCGGGTCGGCATGTCGATCCTGCTCATCACACACGACCTGGGCGTGATCGCCGAGTCCGCGTCGCGCGTCCTCGTGATGTATGCCGGTCAGATCGTGGAGGAGGCGCCTGTACGAACGTTGTTCGCGGCGGCGCACCACCCATACACCGAGGGGCTGTTGAGCGCGATGCCGCGGATGGGCGAGCGCCGTGAACGCCTAACCGTGATTCCCGGCACCGTGCCGTCGCCGACCGACTGGCCGGCGGGATGCCGATTTCACGAGCGCTGCGCCTACGCGTGGGAGCGCTGCCGTGTCGAGCCGCCGCCGCTGTACCAGATCGGCGCGGCGCACGTCTCGCGGTGCCATCTGGCCGACGAACCGAATCGCCGTCACGCAGCCGGCGTCCCAGCCGGCGGAGCGGCGTCGCACCAGTGACGGCGCCTCACGCAGAAACGGTGCGACCCGATCAGGACGCGCGGGCGCCGGCGCCGTTGCTCACCGTACGCGATCTCGTCAAACACTTCCCTATCAGCAGGGGCGTGTTCCGGCGACACGTCGGCGCCGTACGGGCGGTGGACGGGATTTCACTCGACGTCTTTCCCGGCGAGACCCTCGCGTTGGTCGGCGAGTCGGGGTGCGGCAAGACCACCGCCGGCCGTTCGATCCTGCGCCTCATCGAGCCCACCGCCGGTGACATTCGCTTCGACGGCGTGGACGTACGCGCACTCGGCGGAGAAGCACTGCGACGGCTCCGCCGTCAGATGCAGATCATCTTCCAGGACCCGTTCTCGTCGCTCAACCCGCGCATGACCGTGGGCGCGATCGTCCGCGAAGGCCTGACGATTCACCGGCTGGCCGAAGGCCAGGCGGCCGACGCGCGCGTCCGCGAGCTGCTGGACGAAGTTGGCCTGCGCGCGGATGTCGGCTCGCGCTACCCGCACGAGTTTTCAGGCGGTCAACGCCAGCGCATCGGCATCGCGCGCGCGCTCGCCGTCGAGCCGCGCTTCATCGTCTGCGATGAGCCTGTGAGCGCGCTCGACGTCTCGGTGCAGGCGCAGGTGATCAACCTGCTCGAGGATCTGCAGCGCCAGCATCGCCTCGCCTACCTGTTCATCGCGCACGATCTGTCGGTGGTGGAGCACATTTCCGACCGCGTAGCGGTGATGTACCTGGGGCACATCGTGGAGCTGGCGGACGCCGTCGCGCTCTATCGCGAGCCGATCATGCCGTACACGCAGGCGCTGCTCTCGGCTGTCCCGGTCCCGGATCCCACGCGCGAGCGCCAGCGGATCATTCTGAGCGGCGACGTACCATCGCCGGCCAATCCGCCCACCGGCTGCCCGTTTCATCCGCGCTGTCCGCATCCGCGCAAAGACGAGGCGTGCACCCGCCTCGTCCCGCCGCTGGAAGAAAAAGCGCCCGGCCACTTGGCCGCCTGCATCAAGCAGACACCAACCGCCGTGTCGTGGGCCGAGCAGCAGGCGGCCGGCGGCACCAGCCCGCCGGAGCGGGTGATGCCGTCTTCGTCAGGCGCCTAACGACGCCGCGCCGGCGTCACGGCCACGTGAATACGCTCGACGGCGCCACGAGCTCGCGGCTGAACCGGATGTCGCGCGGCTCGTGCGCGAACAGGTGGCTCGCGTTGACCACGCTGAGCCGCACCTCCCACTTGGCGTGCGCGTCGTGATTCACCGGCAGCGCCAGATCCAGCCGCCACGTCTGCTGCGATCCCGGCGGAAACGCGCCGAGGATGCCGACGCCGACGCCGGTTGTGAGCGGCGTCGTGACGCCGAACGGCGCGTCGCCGGCCCATACGCGCCCCGCGTCGGCGAAGAACGCGAGGCCGACGGCAGCCTGGTCGCGCACGCGGCCGATGAACCACCGGTCCTCGATCCGCGCCACGCCGCGCCGCGCCCCGGCGTCCTGAGAATTCAGGTACCCGCGCACGCCACCGTCCACTTCGCCTAACGAGAGCTGGAACGGCACGCGCTGGTCCCACCCG
>DAHUXU010000354.1 GCA_027307005.1 Gemmatimonadota bacterium | reverse complement strand
GCCCACCTGGATGCCGGCGGTGCTCTGCGAGGGCGCGTTCATCATGATGCCGGAGCAGGAAGCCGCGCTCCGCACCCCGCAGTTCCAGCAGGCCTACGCGCGCGGCATTGCCGATGGCCTGGAGTCGTACTTCCGATCACTCGCCTCGAGCAAGTGACGGCCCGCCGCCTTGCGTTAGGCTTGGTCGCGGGCGCGGCGCTCGCCGCATGGGCGCCCGCGGCCCGCGCGCAGCTCGCGCCCAACGCACACTGGCGCACGCTCGAGACCACGCACTTCCACGTCCACTTCACGCCGGCCGAAGAAACAGCGGCGCGCCGCGCCGCCGTGGACGCCGAGCAGGCCTATGCCGCGCTCGCCCAACGCTTGCACACTCCGCGCGGACCGATCGACCTCATCGTCGCCGACAACGTCGACTTCTCCAACGGCTCGACCACGCCGTATCCGACCAACCGCATCCTCGTGTACGCGCGCCCCGGCCTCGATGTCGTGTCGCTGCGCTACTACGATGATTGGCTACAGTTGGTTATCACGCACGAGCTGACGCACGTGTTCCACCTGGACCGCACGCGGGGCTGGTGGAGACTCGCTCAACATGTGTTTGGGCGCGCGCCATTCCTGTTTCCGAACCAATACGAGCCCGCCTGGATCACCGAGGGGCTCGCCGTGTTTTACGAGAGCGACATCACCGGATCCGGCCGCGTCGACGGCACCTACGAGCGCATGCTCCTGACGGCCGGCGCGATGGATGGCGGCCCCGTGATGTTCGACCGATGGAATCTCGCCACCACGCGGTTCCCCGGCGGCGATCTCCCGTACGGCTACGGCGCGCTCTTGTTCGAGGACCTCTCGCACGCGCGCGGGCCGGCCGGCATGCGCGCCTACGTCGAGTCGGCGAGCGGCAAGTGGTTTCCGTGGCAATGGAACAGCGCCGCGCACGACGCCTTCGGCATTTCGTTTTCCGACGCCTGGCGCCTGTGGCGCGACTCCCTCGCCGCGCGCGCGCCCGCGCCGTCGAACCCGATGCCTAACTGGCGCGATCTGACCCATGCCGGCGCCGAGGCACTCTATCCGCGCTGGGTGGGGGATACGGCGGTGCTGTATTCTCGCGCCGACTGGCGCTCGTCGCCCGACGCCGGCCTCGCCGACACCGCCGGCGCCGATCGCCGGTTAGGCAGACGCAACGGCAACGATGCCAACAGCCCGGCGCCCGATGGATCGATCGTCTTCTCGCAGCTCGAGTACACCGATCCCTACCACATTCGCAGCGATCTGTACCGCCAGGTCGGCGGCCGCCAGATCCGCCTCACCCACGACGCGCGGCTCGCCCAACCGGATGTGCGCCGCGATGGGCTCATCGTCGCCGTCCGGTTTCTGCCCGCCACCACGCAGCTCGTCCACGTGAGTCCCGATGGCCGCACCGTCGTCCCGATCACCCGCGCCTCGCTCGACACCGAGTGGGCCGAGCCGCGCTGGTCGCCCGACGGCGCGCACATCGCCGCCACGCGCTGGACGCGCGGCGGCTTCGCCGACGTGGTCGTCCTCGATACGTTAGGCAACGTGATCCGCGCCTTCACGCACGACCGCGCCATCGACGGCACGCCCTCGTGGACGCCCGACGGCCGCGCGGTGGTGTTCACGTCCGACCGCACCGGCGTCACCCAGCTCTACGTCGCCGACCTGGATGGCGACACCATCCCGCGCCGCTTCACGAGCTCGCCCGTGGGCGTCTACTATCCGTCCGTATCGCCCGACGGAAAGGAAATCGCCGCCGCGCGCTACGCCGACAGAGGCTGGTACATCGGCATCGCGCCGTTCGACACCACCGGTGCGAAGCCGGCGCCGCTCGCCTCGGCGTTCGCTCCCGAGTCGCTGGCCCCGCCCGCCCTCGATACCGCGCGCGCCCACCCGTACTCCGCCTGGCGCTCGGTGCTCCCGCGCTTCTGGCTCCCGCTGGCCGGCCAGACCGCCCACGGCAACTATTCGTTAGGCGCGTTCACGGCCGGCAACGACGTCGTCGGCCGCCACTCGTATTTCGCCCCGGTGCTCCTCGATCCGCGCGGCGAGGAGAACACCTGGGACGTCCGCTACTCGTATGCCGGACTCGGCCAACCCGTCATGAACGCCGAGGGATTCCAGGACTACGACGAGCAGTTCGTGCTCGACACGAACGGCACCGTCGCCGGCCGCGTCATCCGGCGGGCGCGGACGTACACGTTAGGCATGACGCTCGAGCGCCCGCGCATCCGGAGCAACGCGTTCTTCACGATCGAGGGCGAGCTCGAGCAGCGCCACTACACCACGGACCCGGCGCCGCTCCTCGATCGTCTCGACCCGTTCTTCGCCTCCAACCCGCGCTACTGGTCCATCGTCTCATCGATTGGCTGGGCCAACACGCAGTATCCCGTGCGCGCCATCTCGTTCGAGGACGGCATCTCGTTTGCCGCCACCGGCCAGCTCAAATGGCTCGAGGGAACGGGGCCCATCCAGTCGCGCAGCGTGAGCGCGGTGTTCGACGCCTACAAGTCGGTCGACTTCGGCGGCTTCGCCCACAGCGTGATCGCCGCGCGGGTGGCCGGCGGCGTCGCGTCGGGCGCCGATCCCGGCGTGTACGACATCGGCGGGTCGAACGGCACGCCCGTGTCGGTGTTCCCCGGTTTCACGTTAGGCGCGCGCCACACGTTCGCCGTGCGCGGATTTCCGTCCGGCGTTCGCTCCGGCGATCGCGTGCTCGCCGGCTCCGTCGAGTATCGCGTTCCGTTCATCGCGCCGCACCGCGGGCTCGGCTTCTGGCCGGCGTTTCTGGACCGCACGTCGATCAACTTCTTCAGCGACGCCGGCACGTCGTGGGTCGAGGGCGGCCGGGTGTTCAACGGCAAACCCATCGCCTCGGCCGGCGCCGAGGTGGTCGCGAACTTGGGGCTGCAATACGACGCGCCGTACGTGGCGCGCGCCGGTATCGCGTTCCCGTACATCAACAACTCGCCGGTCAAGGTGTCGCCGGCGAACGTGTACTTCGAGATCGGTTTCGCGTTCTGAGTTGTGTTCCACATTGGCCCAGGCCAGTGCGCCGTTCGTACCTGATGCGCCATACCTCACGACATCACTCACTCGATCTCGCGACGACCCGGCAGCCATGCCCACCATACACCCAACCGCGTTCGTCCACCCCCTGGCCATCGTACTCGGCGACGGTACGTTAGGCGCCCGTGCGTCGGTGTGGCCCACCGCCGTGCTCCGCGGCGACAGCGACCGCATCCTCGTCGGCGCCGAGACCAACGTGCAGGACGGCTCGGTGCTCCACGCCGATCACGGGCTCCCCGCGCTCGTCGGTGCGCGCGTCGCGATCGGCCACCGCGCGATCGTGCACGGCGCCGTGGTCGAGGATGGATGTCTCATCGGGATGGGATCGGTGGTGCTCAACGGCGCGCGCGTCGGCGCCGGGTCGATCATCGGCGCCGGCGCCGTGGTCACCGAAGGCATGCAGATCCCGCCTGGATCGCTTGTGTTAGGCGTGCCCGCGCGCGTCGTCAAACAGGTCACCCCGCAGATGCAGGCGCGGATCGCCGCCACCGTGGACGTGTATCTCGAGCTCCAGGAGCAGCACCGTCGAGGGCAGTGGCCGACCGCACCCTGACGGATTCCGGCCGCCCGTCGGGCACACGCTGCGGCCCGTCCGCGTTATCTTGTTGACTGCTCATCGGCACCCCCGTCCACGTCTGAGACGAGTCATGAACGACGAATCCTGCACCGTGCTTCGCGCGGCGGCGCAATACGGCATCGCCTATCTCGAGGGACTCGACGAACGCGGCGTCGCGCCCTCGTCGAGCGCACTCGCGCGCCTCGCCGAGCTCGATCGACCGTTGAACGATGCGCCGACGCCGCCCGAAGACGTGATCCGGCAGCTCGACGAAATCGGCTCGCCCGCCACCATCGCGTCCGCGGGCGGACGCTTTTTCGGATTCGTGATCGGCGGTTCGCTGCCGGTCGCGCTCGCGGCCAACTGGCTCGCAGGCGCATGGGACCAGAACTCGGGGCTCGTGGTCATCGCGCCGATCGTCGCCAAGCTCGAGGATGTCGCCGCGAAATGGATGGCCGAGTTGTTCGGATTGCCCGCGGGATGCGGCACGGGATTCGTCACCTCGGCGACGGCCGCCAACTTCAGCGCGATGTGCGCCGCGCGCCGCGCGCTCTGTGCGCGTCGGGGTTGGGACGTCGAGTCGCAGGGTCTGTTCGGCGCACCGCCCATCGACGTCATCGTCGGCGACGAGGTCCACGCCTCCATGCTCAAAGCGTTAGGCATGAGCGGACTCGGCCGCGACCGAGTGACGCGCGTGCCCACCGATGCGCAGGGCCGCATGCGCGCCGAGCTGCTGCCCGAGCTCGCGAGCAACAGCCTCGTGTGTCTGCAGGTGGGCAACGTGAACACCGGTGCGATCGA
>DAHUXU010000352.1 GCA_027307005.1 Gemmatimonadota bacterium | reverse complement strand
TACGATTCGCCGAACGGCTTCGATGCGACGACGACCGGCCGCACGCTTGCCTGGCGCGTCCCGGCCGGCGGCGCGGCTGCTCCGTTCGGCACGAGCAGCGCCGCTGAGAGCGCCGCGCCGGCGAGCCGGAACATCACGACTCGACGCCGGCGCGCGCCAGGAGCGCGGCCACGTACGGCGTCGCCGGCGCGCTCCGGATGTCGGCCGGCGGGGCATGCTGCTCGATGCGGCCGGCGCGCATCACCACCACCGCGGTCGCCAGGCGGAACGCCTCCGTGAGATCGTGCGTGACCAGCACGAGCGTGAGCGATGACTGCTCGCGCAGTGCGATCATCATCGCTTGCAGATCCGAGCGCGCGATCGCGTCGAGGGCGCCGAACGGCTCATCGAGCAAGACCAACGACTGCCCGCCCGCCACGGCGCGCGCCACCGCGGCCCGCTGCTGCTGTCCTCCCGACAACTCGTGCGGCCATCGCTCAGCCATCCCCGGCTCGAGCCCGACGGCCGCCATCGCACGAGCGGCGCGCGCCGCTGCATCCGGCGCGCCGTCCAACCACGGAACGAGAGCGATGTTGCGACGCACACGCCAGTGCGGCAGCAGGCCGCCGTCTTGCGGCACGTAGCCGATGGCGCGCCGCAGCGCCACCGGATCGCTTTCGAGAACATTGGTGCCGAACACCGTGATCTGGCCGGCGTCGAACGCGACCAACCGGTTGATGCACCGCAGCAGCGTCGTCTTTCCCGAGCCGCTTTCACCGACCAGCGCCACGCACGCGCCCCGGGGGACGTCGACCGAGACGTCGATCAGCGCGCGGACGTCGCCGTAGGACTTCGAGACCCGCTCGATGCGGACCGCCGGTGCGGTCACGTCCCGCCTAACGCTGCGGCGGCCGAGTCGACCAGCGCCGCCTCGTCCGTCAGGGCCTGCGCCACCACGGGGATTTCGCGCCTGGCCTCGGTGAAGTTGCGCTGCTCGATGGCTTCGCGCACCGCCGGAATCGTCTTGACCCCGTAGCCCGTGTAGAAGCCGGGCGCGTACAGCTCGTGGACGTACCACGGGCGCCGCGGCAAGCCCTGGGCGTTCGTCAGGCGCCGCTCGCTCTGCAGCACGAGCGCGTTGACGCGCGCCAGCACCGCCTCGTTAGGCGTTCCCTGGGCGTGCGCGGCAGCCGCGGCGCGCGCGTAGCGATCCGCGCTCCGCGTGAGCGAGTCGACGGCGTTGTCCAACGGCGAAAAATCCAGGTGCGGCGGGACGGCTTCGGCCGGCGGCGGGTTCGTCGGCGACCACGGATCCGAGGTTGCCGCGAACACGCCCTCCCCGATCTCGCGGTTCCGCTCCACCGTGCTGTCCCGTTCTGCATCGAGCAGCTTCTCCAGCTCGCCGACGTAGCCATGCACGGTGCGCGCGAGGTCGCTGAACTCGAACGGCAGGAGATCGGCATCGGCCAGGCGCATCACCATCGTGCCGCCCGTCTGCGCGAGCGCGCGGCCGTACACGAACGATGTGTCGCCGAAGTGCGTGTACCAGTAGAAGTCGTCGTACACCGAGTGGTACACGCCGGCGCTGTTCACCTCGCCGCCGTAGCCGATGTTGAGCGACGCGATGCCGAGATGCTGGAGGAAGGGCGTGTAGTCCGAGCCGGAGCCGAGTGCGCTGATCGGAAGCTCGCCGTTCGGACTGCGCAGCTCGCTGCGTTCGACGGCGGACCGCGCGCGTTCGATGCGCGCGAGCTGCGAGCGCTTCCACACCGTGAGGTGCGTTTCGGGATCCTGGATGCTCCGCGCCACGTCGTTCACGAAGCGCTCGAGCGTGTGCGATCCGCCCACGTTGAGGTATCCGCGATCGTTGCCGTCGCTGTTGATGTACGCCACCGCCTTGGCGCGGAGCTCATCGGCGTGCGTCTCGACCCACTCGGTGCTGCCTAACAGACCGGGCTCTTCCCCGTCCCAGGCCGCGTAGACGATGGTCCGGTGCGGATGCCAGCCCTGACGCACCAGCTCGCCTAACCCGCGGGCCTCCTCGAGCAGCGCCGATTGCCCCGACAGCGGATCGCCGGCGCCGTTCACCCATCCGTCGTGGTGGTTGCCGCGAATCACCCACTCATCGGGGCTCGTCGAGCCCTTGAGCATCGCGATCACGTCGTAGATCGGCTTGGTGGACCAGTCCGATTTCACGCGCAGGTGCACGCGCGCCGCGCCCGGTCCAAGGTGATACGTCACCGGCAGCGCGCCGCGCCATGCCGGCGGCGCGACCGGACCGGTCATCGCCGCCAAGAGCGGCTCCGCATCGCCATACGAGATGGGCAGCACCGGAATCCGGGTGAGCGTCTTCGCTTCGGCTAGCGTTAGGCGCTTGGCTCCGGGCACCGCGCCCACCCCCGGGGTGAGCGGGTCGCCCGAGTAGAGCGGCATGTCGGCCACGCTGCCGCGCTGCACGCCGTCGCGCGGACGGAACGGTCCCGTCGGGAACACGTCGCCCTGCGCGTAGCCATCGTCGCGCGGATCGGAGTAAATGAGACATCCCACCGCGCCATGCTCCGCGGCGACCTTCGGTTTGATGCCGCGCCACGACCCGCCGTAGCGCGCGATCACGATCGCGCCCTTGACCGAGATGCCGTGTCGCGCGAGCTCGTCGTAGTCCGACGGTATGCCGTAGTTCACGTACACGAGCGGTCCCGTCACGTCGCCGTCGGCCGAGTATGCGTTGTACGGCGGAAGCTGTTCGTCGTGCTGCGACGAGGTGGGATCGCCGGCGACCGTGGGCTCCTCGAGCTTCGCCCTGAAATGCGTCGGTGCCACGAGCGCGACCACGCGCTCGAGGGGCGTCGGGAACAGCACGTCGAATTGCTCGATGTGCGCATCCCAGCCGAACGACTTGAAGCGCGCCAGCAGCCACTGCGCGTTGTCGTGATCGTACGGCGACCCGACGTGGTGCGGCCGCGCCGACAACCGGCGCATGTTCGCGCGAATGGTGTCGGGGGATGGAATGGCGTCGAACTTCGATTCCCAATCGAGCTCGAGCCGAGCCGACTGGGCGGAAAATCCCGGCAGCTTGTCGATTGACGGAAGCGTCGTGATCGGCAGGAACGCGATCGCGGCAACGGAGGAGGCGGCAAGAAAACCGATTCGTCGCATTGCGAGGCTCGAAGGAGGTGAGGACGCGAGCAATATGCGGCAATGAAACAGAGATGCGCCACGTGGAAAAAGCCGATGGTTCGGGGCTCACATCGTCCGTGCGTGCCGGCGCGATCGGTGGCAGCGCTGGGCGAACCGGCGATTACCTTGCAGCCACGAGCGCGGCGAGCGATTCACAGGGGGCGTCGGACTTGCATGCGCCGACCGCCGCGACGCAACATGATGTGCGCGCGTATCTCACGGTGCATCCGGTCCTCTCGCTCGGCAGGCCATCGATTCTGACCCCTGCAGTCATTCGCGCGCTCGGCGTGCTCGCGCTCGGCGGCGCCTTTGCCGCCGGCGCGGCCGCGGCGACGCATCCGCGCCGAGGCGACATCCGGCTCGTTGCCCAACGGAGCGGAACGGCGGCGCTGCTGCAGGACGTGAGCGCCGTCGACTCCGACGTGGTGTGGGTGGGCGGCCATTCGGCGGCGTGGGCCGTCAGCACCGACGGCGGCGAGCACTGGCGAAGCGCCGCGATGCCCAACGCAGACTCGCTGGAGTTCCGCGACGTGCATGCCGTGGATGCGCGCACGGCGTACCTGTTGTCGAGCGGGTTGGGCGAACGTTCCCGCATCTACAAGACCACCGACGGCGGCGCGTCCTGGGCCCTCGAGTTCACGGCGCGCAATCCCAGGGCGTTCTACGACTGCTTTGCCTTTTGGGATGGCACGCACGGCGTCGCGATGAGCGATGCGGTGGACGGGCACTTTCTCGTGATCACGACCAGCGATGGGGTGCGGTGGTCGCCGGTTCCGCCTCACGCGCTGCCGGCGGCGCTGCCCAACGAAGGTGCGTTCGCGGCCAGCGGCACGTGCGCGATGGCCCTTCCGCCCGGCGACGCGTGGATCGGCACCGGCAATGCGCGCACCGCGCGCATCCTCCGCACCGGCGACCGCGGCGCGACGTGGGATGTCGCGAACACGCCGCTCGCCGCCGACACGTCGGCGGGCATCACGAGCCTCGCCGTCCGCGACGCGCGCCACATCGTTGCGTTAGGCGGGCACATCGCGCGGCTGCACGCGTTCCAGCACGACGTCGCGATCACCGATGATGGCGGCCGAACCTGGACCATGGGCGGCGCGCTGCCCTTCCCCGGACCGGTGTTCGGCGCCGCGTACTCGCGCTCGACGGAGCCCTGGCTCGTAGCCGTGGGCCCGGGCGGCGCCGCCGCGTCCACGGATGATGGCCGCACGTGGACGCTCATCGACTCGGCGGCGTACTGGAGCGTCGGCTTCGGATCGGCTCGGATTGGATGGGCGGTCGGCCCAAATGGCCGCATCACGCGGATCGAATTGCCAACGCGGTGACGCGACTTACCGGCCGGTCAGTCGCTGGATGAGATACGCAGAGTTCGGTGAATAGGCGCGGCGTGCCGGCCGCATTACCTTGGATGGAATCATCGGGCCCGCCGCCGCACGCGACGGGTTTTGTATTCGCCGCCCCCCGCACCGCTGGACACGAGGGACGCTATGGGTTCTGCGACGGTGCCGCCGATTTCGGGGCACGACTTACAGATCCTGCTGCTGCAGATCGCCGGCTTGATGTTCCTCTGCCGGCTGCTCGCGGAAGTGATGCGGCGACTCGGCCAGCCGGCGGTGATCGGCGAGCTGTTGGCCGGCATCGTCCTCGGCCCGTCGGTGCTCGGGCACTATGCGCCCGGCCTCTTCACCTCGATTTTCCCGCAGCGGACGTCGCAGTTCCATCTGCTCGAGGTGATCTCGACCCTCGGCATGATCTTCCTGCTGCTGCTCACCGGCATCGAGACCGATGTCCGCGTGATGCGGCGGTTGGGCCGGCCCGCGCTCATGGCGTCGGTGTTCGGCATCACGGTTCCGTTCGCCATGGGCCTTGCGTTAGGCCTGTTGATGCCGGACCGCTACCTGGCGCAGACCAGCCAGCGCGCGATCTTCGCCGCGTTCATCGCGACGGCGATGGCGATTTCGGCGATGCCGGTGATCGCGAAGATTCTCATCGACCTCAACATGATGAAGCGCAACCTCGGCGTCGTGATTCTCTCGGCCGGGGTGGTGGACGACACGGTTGGCTGGCTCGTGCTGTCGGTGATCGCCGGGATCGCGACCGCCGGATCGTTCTCCGCCGGGTCGCTCGCGTTCACGGCGATCGCCCTCCTCGTGTTCCTCGGCGTGATGCGCTGGATCGTGTATCCGGGGTTCACCCGGGTCATCGGCTGGGTCAACCGCAGCGTGCCGCTGATCGGCGCGGACCTCAGCCTCATTCTGGTGGCCACGCTGTTGTGCTCGGCCACGACCGAAGCGATCGGCGTGCACGCGGTGTTCGGCGCGTTCGTGTTCGGGCTGCTCGTGCGGCAGATTCCGCGCGTGCGCGCGGCGACGCTGCAGACGATCGAGACGTTCGTGCTCGCCTCGCTGTCGCCGATCTTCTTTGCGTTCGTCGGGTTGAAGGTCGACCTGTGGTCGCTCTCGGGGTGGCAGCTGCCGGCGATCGTGCTGGGCATCGCGGTGGCGGGCAAGCTGGGAGGCTGCTACGTGGGCGGCCGCCTCGGATCGCTCAACCGCTGGGAGTCGCTTGCGTTAGGCGTCGGGATGAACGCCCGCGGCGCGATGGAGCTGATCGTCGCGCTGATCGGGCTGTCGCTCGGCCTGTTGACGAACGAGATGTACTCGATCATCGTGATGATCGCGGTGATCACGTCGTTCCTGGCGCCGATGTTCCTGCGCGTCGTCATGAAGCACGTGCCGGTGACGGACGAAGAGCGGCGGCGCCTCGAGCCCGGCGACCGCACGCTGCTGCCGTCCACCGGCGCGGTGCGCGTGCTCGTGCCCACGGCGGGTGGGCCTAACGCAATGGCGGCGTTCGCCCTGGCCGCGCCGATCGTGCGCGCGCACGAGGGCACGTTGACCGCGATGTACGTCGACTCCGACCGCGCGCATCAGCGCTGGCCCCGGTTGCGCGGCGAACGCACCTCGTCCCTGGCCGGCTTTGGACTGGACGCACATCTCGCGAGTGCCGCCGAGCTGTTGACCGATCAACAGAAGCGATTCGTCGTGCGGCGCGTGCGATCGG
>DAHUXU010000340.1 GCA_027307005.1 Gemmatimonadota bacterium | reverse complement strand
AGCACGTCGCCGGGTTCGGCGCCGTCGATGTAGATCGGGCCGGTGAGGATGTGTCCGCCGGGACCCTTGTCCGTCACCTTGGTCGTGATGTCGCGCTGCGACTGCTGCACTTCGTTAGGCGGAAGCCCCGCGCGCTCCAGGCCCTGGGGCGAGTTCGTGATCAGCGTTTCCACTTCGACGGTGTCGCCGGACGCGACGCGCAGCACTGGTTTCGCCGCGGCGCTGTAGTAGCCCCAGGCGACCGTCTCCGGCGTCGCCGCAAGATGATGAAAGTGGGGCCGCGACTGTGCCGCCGCGGCAGGCGCGACGACTGCCAGCAGGACCAGCGGACAAAGCCGGGAAAGGACGGACCGAGCCGGACCTAAGGGCGAACAAAATCGGGCAAGGACAGACAGGGCCGGAGAGACGCGCATGTGGACTCGCGGGTGGGAGAACCGCGAGGAAGTTACGCGGCATCGCGCGCGGCCAACAGCCGCGAGCGCGACTTACGCGGGAGAGGGCGCGACGTCGACGGCGGGTTGTACGGCGACGCCCCGGCTGCGCCGCCGCACGGGCTCGGGAGGCAACGCGATTTCGTCGAGTCGGAACGCAGAGATCTGGGCCAACAATTTCCGCGATGCATCGGCCAGCGCGGCCGAGGCGGCGGCGATCTCCTGCGCGCCTGCGCTCTGCTGTTCTGTGGATGCGGCGACCTGTTCCATGGCCGCGGCGAACGACTCGGTGCCGCGCGCAAGATGCTCGAGGCGTATCGTCGATTCGGCAATGAGCTCGCGCGACTGGTTCGCCGCCTGCTCGATCGCGTGCGTCCAACCTTCGGTCTGCGCGACCGCGCGTTCGACCTCCGTGAACGACGAGAGCGCCCGCTCGGTGGCCTCGCGGACGCTTGCGACGGTGGCGGCCGTGCGGCGGCTCGACTCACGGGACGCTTCGACCTTGCCCAGCAGCGACATGACCATCTCTTCGGTGCGCTCGGCCGCGCTGTTGGAATTTGCCGAAAGCTTGCGAATCTCGCTGGCCACGACCGCAAAGCCTTCGCCTTGCTCGCCGGCGCGCGCGGCTTCCATCGAGGCGTTGAGCGCCAGGAGCTTGGATTGGCGCGCCATGCGGCGGACGAGCGTGACGAACGAGCGGATCTGCTCGAATGCATTCACCAGGTCGGCGGCGGCTGCCGCTGACGACTCGGCCTCGGCGGCGAGGCTGCCTAACGCAGCTTCGCTGGCGTCGAGTCCGGCCCGGTTGGCGCGTGCCAGGGCACGGAGGGCGTCGTTGCGCTCCACCCCCTCGTGCGCGCCGGCGGACAGCTGGTCCGCGATGCCCGACAGGGTCGCTGCATCGGCTGCGGTGCGCGCGATCGCCTGCGCCATCTCGGCCGCCTGAGCGCTCAGCTCGCTCGACGTGTGCGCCATCTCGCCCGCCGCCGTCGACATCTGCTCGGTGCCCGCCGTGATCTCTGCCGACTGCGCAGCTGTCTGTTGGGCAGACTCTCTGAGGATGCGCACCAGACGGCGGAGCTCTGCGATCATGCCGCCGGTGGCTCTGCCCAACCGACCGAGCTCGTCGTCGTCGCCGATCGGCGCGATGTCCACCGCGAGATCGCCCGCGGCGACGCGTTCCGCCGCTTCGGCGAGCAGGGCCGCCGGCTCGGTCACGCGATGCGACACGTAGCGGCTCAGGTAAATGAGCGCGAGCTCGACGATGCCGAGCATGATCGCCGCCCCGAGCAGAATCGATGTCTCCGCGCCGTGCAGACGGTCGAGCGGCTGGCAGGCGAGCGTGTCCCGGATCCAGTGATCCGCCACCAGCGCGAACGCCGCGACGACGAACAGCGCGAGCGTGCCGCCGCCGGCGACAATGCGCCGCTGCACCGAGCGCACGCTGCGCCCGAGTGCAATGGTGTCGGCGTCGAGTGTCGCGCGCTTGTGTGCGATGCTCATGGGGCTAGATTTCCGGAGGCCGTACATCACGGGCGTTGCTTTCACTCCGAGCCGCTGGACCATGCCCGTCCCTCGTCCGCGGCGAGACGCAACATGACTTCGTCCACACCCAACTCCACGGCCGCGGGCCACGCGAGTTACGATCCGGCCGCCATCGAGCAGAAGTGGCAGGAGCGGTGGCGTGCCGAGCGAACCAACTCGCCCGATCTCACCGGCGCGGAGCGTCCGTACTACCAACTCATGATGTTCCCGTACCCGTCTGCCGAAGGCTTGCACATCGGCAACGTGTTCGCGTTCACGGGCAACGATATTCATGGACGATTCCAGCGCCTCCAGGGACACACGGTGTTCGAGCCGATCGGGTTCGACGCCTTCGGCATCCATTCCGAGAACTACGCGCTGAAGGTCGGCATCCATCCGATGGAGCTGATCCCGCGCAACATCGCGAACTTCCGGCGCCAGCTGCGCCGCGTTGGGCTGATGGTCGATTGGTCGCACGAGCTGTCCACCACCGATCCGGCGTACTACAAGTGGACGCAGTGGATCTTCCTCCAGCTGCTCGAGCGCGGGCTCGCCTACCGCGGTAAGGCGGCGGTGAACTGGTGCCCGTCGTGCAAGACCGTGCTGGCGAACGAACAGGTCGTGAATGGCGCGTGCGAGCGGTGCGGCACGCCGGTCGAGCAGCGCTACCTCGAACAGTGGTTCTTCAAGATCACCGAGTACGCGCCGCGGCTGCTGGCGAATCTCGACTGGATCGATTGGTCGGACACCACGAAGACCGCCCAACGGAACTGGATCGGGGAGTCCGAGGGTGCGGAGATCGACTTTGCGCTGGCGGGCGCCGACGCATCGATTCGCGTCTTCACGACGCGGCCCGACACCATCTTCGGCGCGACCTACGTCGTGCTCGCTCCCGAGCATCCGTTAGTCGACGCGGTCACGTCATCGGCGCAGCGGGAGCAGGTGCGCGCGTACGTCGAGCGCGCGGGCAAGCGCGATCTGGTGGCGCGGAAGGTCGGCGATCGCGAAAAGACCGGCGTGTTCACCGGCGGCTACGCGGTGAACCCGGCGACGGGCGCGCGCATCCCGGTGTGGGTGGCCGACTACGTGCTCATGGAGTACGGCACCGGCGCCATCATGGCCGTGCCCGGTCATGACGAGCGCGATTTTGCGTTTGCGCGCGCGTTCGATCTGCCGATCGTGCGCGTGGTCGCTGCGCCGGGCGACGATGCGGCCACGCCGCTCGCCGAGGCGTACACCGACAACGAAGGCGGCCGCCTGGTGCATTCGCCGCCGTTCGATGGCCTGACCACCACCGAGGGCAAGGCGCGCATCGTGGCCTGGTTAGGCGAACACGGCCGCGCGAAACCGACGGTCACGTATCGGCTGCACGACTGGACGATCTCCCGGCAGCGCTATTGGGGTCCGCCGATCCCGATCATCTATTGCGACGCGTGCGGCATGCAGGCGGTGCCGGAGAAGGACCTGCCGGTGCTGCTGCCGCCGATCACGGATTTCCGTCCGGACGACAGCGGGGTGTCTCCGTTAGCACGGCACGAAGAGTGGTACCGCGTGCCGTGTCCCGAGTGCGGCAAGATGGCGCGCCGCGAGACCGACGTGTCGGACACGTTCCTCGACAGCGCGTGGTACTTCCTGCGCTATCCGAGCACGGAGTTCACGGACGTGCCGTTCGACGCCGAGCGCACGAAGCAGTGGCTGCCGGTGAACATCTACATCGGCGGCAACGAGCACGCCGTGCTGCACCTGCTGTATTCGCGCTTCATCACGATGGTGCTGCACGACGCGGGTTATCTGGATTTCGAGGAGCCGTTCATGCGATTCCGCGCGCACGGGCTGCTCATCCGAAACGGCGCGAAGATGTCCAAGACCAAGGGCAACGTCGTGAACCCCGATGAGTACATCGAGCGGTGGGGCGCCGACACGATTCGCCTGTACCTGATGTACATGGGACCGCTCGAGGAAGGCGGCGACTTCCGGGACAGCGGCATTTCGGGCATGCGCCGGTTCCTGGACCGGCTCTGGGCATCGGCGCACGAGATGCGCAGCGACGGCGCGCCGGACGATGCGGTGATACGCAAGCTGCACCGCACGATCCGCAAGGTGACGGAAGACACGAGCCGGCTGGGGTACAACACGGCGATCGCGGCGATGATGGAGTACATGAACACGCTGCGCGGCGGGGAGCGCGTGCCGCACCGCGCCGAGGTCGAACCGCTGGTCCAGCTCGTGGCGCCGTACGCCCCGCACATTGCCGAAGAGCTGTGGGAACGGTTAGGCCACACAGGAACGGTATTCTCGTCGCGGTGGCCGGCGTTCGATCCGGCGCTGGCGACGGAAGACGAGATCGAGCTCGCCGTGCAAGTGAACGGCAAGCTGCGCGGGACGGTGCGCGTGGCGCGGGACATCGCGCAGGATGATGCGCTCGCCGCGGCGCTGGCGGTTCCTTCCATTGCGAAGTTCGTCACCGGGACGCCGCGCAAGGTGATCTTCGGGCCCGGCCGGCTGCTCAACCTCGTCGTGTGATGTCGGCCCGCGCCTAACGGAACGCCGGTCGCGGGCTTACCTGGTGGTATCGAGTAGCGAGCGGCCCGTGCCGATCTCGGTGGTGAGGCGCCGGATGCCATCGCGCGCCTCGGTGACCACGGGGATGAGCACGGAATCCGGCGATCGCCACACCTTGGTGACCCAGGTATAGGCGTCGAGCGCCTCGGCGCGTTTGCCCAACCGTTCGAGCAGGTGCGCCCGGAGCAACTCCGTGGGCACGCTGAGCGGGGAGCCGAACGCGATGGTGCGCGTGGGCAGGAGGCGGAGCGCCTCGGCGCCGCGTCCGCTGTCCGCGAGGAGTTGCGCCTGGGCGATGCGCGCCGGCGCGCAGTCGACCGCATCACACAGGGAATCCGGGATCGCGGCCAGGAGCGCGAGCGCCGCGACGGAATCACGCCTCGCCAACGCCAGATAGGCGGGCACCTCCCGTGCGCCTAACGCAAGCAGGCCGGCGTCGGAGGGCGTGGCACGGGAGCGCGCGATCGTCACCAGCGCCGCCGCGGCCCGGCGCAGACTGCTCGAGTCGTGGGCGGCGCCCCACCATGGAATGGCGTACGCGAGCTGGGGCGACGGGTGCGACAACAGCGCCGTCGCTTCGGCGGCAGCCGTGTC
>DAHUXU010000338.1 GCA_027307005.1 Gemmatimonadota bacterium | reverse complement strand
GTCGTGGGAAGTATTCGAGGAGCGGTTCATCCCGTCCGCCGTCGCTCACACGGACCTCCCGCTCCCGACGGTTCAGGTGGTCCTCCTGTTCAACCGGGAAGATGAGACGCGCGAGCTCGAACACTTTCCGGCGAATTGGCGCTCCCTCTCCGACAGCGCGCTCGCGGTCTGGCTGGCGAAGTCGACGCGCATCCGGCCCTAGGGCGGCGATCGGGACTTGGGTCGAGCCGCTCGTCTGGAATCGGGCGGCGCGTCGATCGCATCGCCCTTTCCCATAGAGATCCGGAGCCGTCAGAGGTTGCGCAGTTCGCCCAAACTTGGCGGGCATCTCACGTGCGATCGCGGAAAAGCAGGCGAACCGATGCCCGGGGCGCCGCGGTACGATCTCGTCCTGATGCTCCACCTCCTGGATCTCCCCGACCGGAAAGGGACCTGAAACAGGCCTCAATCCGGTTGCGCCCGGCACCACGCTCGTCGCAAATTTACCTGCATTCAGGTCGTTGAGGGCGGCCATGATGTGATCAACCCGCACCTCACGCGTGGCGATCGACCGAAGCTACGGATGCTCGCCGGTCCAGTTGGTCTTCTCATCGATACTGGCGATACTTCTTCCACTGGGTCGCCACCGTGAAACTCGCTGCGCACGTTGGCGAGCGCGCTGGGTCCGGCAACGGTGCCGTGCCACCTCTGCTGCGCGTTCCGCCGCTCACGATCATCGACCCTCTGTAGGCACTCACGCGGCTTGACCAACGGCTAATGCTTCGCGCCGCGCTACCCTTTGGAAGCTCCCTGCTGGTCGTCGGCGGACACCTAGGCTGAAATCAGAGCCGTCACACTCCGCCGTGAACACACTGCTAACCATCACGCGGGAGCGCGGTACGCCACCCCGTTGACCATGGATCCCTACACCTTCTGTCTGCTGTTAGGCGCCCTCGGTCTGTTAGGCATGTCGCTCACCGGCATGGGCCGCCACGGCCACGCCGGACACGCGCATCCCGGCCACGCCCACACCACACCCCACGCCCACGACGCCGCGGCCAACAGCGCCGCCACGCGCACCGCACACGCCGCCGGCGGCAGCCTAACGTCGCGCCTCCTCTGGTCGCTCATGTCGCCCCGCGTCCTCTTCACCGTCCTCCTCGGCGCCGGCGCTACCGGTCTCCTGCTCCGCCACACGCTCGGCGCCGGATTGCTCGCCGGCGCCGCCGTCGCCGGAGGGGTGATCTTCGAAGCCGTACTCGTGCGGCCGGTCTGGAACGCGTCGATGCGCTTCGCCTCCCACCCCGCACTCACACTCGAAAGCTGCGTCACCGATCCCGCCACCGCCGTCACGTCGTTCGACGCGCACGGACAGGGCGTCGTCGCCGTCGAGCTGGATGGGCAGATGGTGCAGGTCCTCGCCACGCTGCTGCCGGCCGAGCGCGCGGCGGGAGCAACGGTGCACGCCGGCGACCGCGTCCGCATCGCCGCGGTCGACGCCGACCACAATCGATGCACCGTGTCGCTGCACTGACACAACCGGTCCTTTCTTTCATCCCACGGAGTCGGAACCATGTCGGGCAACCTGTCGAGCTGGGTCGTCATCGCGGTTGTGTTAGGCATCGTGTTCGTCGGCACGCCGCTCATCGTCGCCGGATTCCTGCGCAACGTCGAGGCGGGCACCATCCGCCTCGTGAGCTGGCTGCACGGCGGAACCGTCATCTACCGCGGACCCGGCAAGTCCAGAGAGATCCCGCTCCTCACCACCGGGACCACGATCTCGAGCAAGGTGATCAACGTCGACCTCGACATCACCGACCAGACCGCCGACGTCGATGACACCGGTACGGCGCGCCCCATCAAAGTGCGCGTGCTCGCGAGCGCCATCGTCTGCGTGGGCGACACCGACACGCTCATCAAAACCGCGGCCAACCGGTTCTTCTCCAAGTCCGAAGCCGATCAAATCAGTACGCTCACCGACCTGCTCTCGAGCTCCGGACGGCGCGCGATCAACCTGCTGACGCACGACCAGCTCTTCTCCGCCAAGGCCGCGCCGCCCCAGCGCGCACTGCTCGCCGGCGGCGGCGCCGCCGCCCTGACCAAGCCTAACCCAGTACCGGTCGCGATCGTCGCCGCCGCCGA
>DAHUXU010000325.1 GCA_027307005.1 Gemmatimonadota bacterium | reverse complement strand
CCCAATAAACACTCAGGGGGTGCGCGTCGAACCACGACGCCCACCCCCTAAGTGTCCGGGGTTTGGAAGGTGAGCGCACCGGGCCAAGGAGTTGCCCGCCTAACCGTGCGCCCACACCACCGGGACCGATCACCTGTTCCTAACTGGGACACGCATTGGGTTGATCCCAGTTCCGTGCCGGCTGCTGCGCCGGCGGCGGCACGTTCTTGTTCGCGTTCCGCTCCGCGGACTCCGGGTACAACAACCGGCCGGGCACGCCGGTCGGCTGCGCCGGAGTGATCGCCGGCAGGCACGTCCGCTTGTAGTCGTTCCAGGGTTCGATCTCCTGGAACAGCGCGATGTACTTCTCCGTGATGATGTCGTTCAACGTCACACCGGACTTGGGCGGCATCCCCTGCGATGCGCGCTCAGCGTTGAACGCGGCATCCGCGATGCTCTGCTGGCCCGTCTGCAACGCCGCTTCCGCCATGATCAACTCGTTCTCGGCGTACGTCACCATCGGCTGACGGAATGCCGGATCGAGACGCGTCGCGCTCAACGTCGAGAACGTGCCGGATCCGCCTCCCGGCGGCGCTCCCAGGAACGTCGCTCCATTCGAAGAGAAGTACATGGCAAGCCGCGGATCGTTGGTGCTCTTGAGCAGATTCACCAGGAACGCGCCGGCCGAGATGTACCCTGACCGGTCGATGACCATGAATTGGTACCAGAGATTCCACTCGTTCGGGTTGCTGCTCTGCCACGAGACGAAATCGTGCGTCGGCGCCGACAGCCCCGAGTCCGCCTGTGCCAGAGCAAGCGCGTACGCGCTGGGATCTTGCGTCGCAGTGTGGAGGTAAAAGCGCGCTTTCAACGTGTGAGCGAGCTCCGCCCAGTACTGCAGCGTGTCGCCGAACCACAGATCCACCGCCGGCGACGGGCCCGTGCAGGACGGCGACGTGCACCGGAGATACGCCAGTGCCGTGTCCAGCTTCGACTGCACTTCGGCAAACACCATCTGCTGCGGGTCTAACGCAGGCTGCAGCACCGAGCTCACCGCCTGCGAATACGGAATGTCGCCCCAGATGTCCGCTGCCGTGCCCATGGTGAACGCTTCCCAGATCATGCCGATGCCTGCGTACGCGGTGTCGCCTGCCTGGAGCGCATCCTTCTCCAATGCGCGCTCATCGATCAGACCTCCTGCGTCGTAGACCTCGGTCCAGTCGGGCGAGAATTGATCCTCCGGATATTGGTAGAGACTGATTGGAATGAACTGGCGGTCCGTGCCCGCCATCTGCTGCATCCAGGTGCTGAATACGCGCGCCAGGTCGCCGGTCTGAAACACGGTCTGTCCCGCGCCGACTGCGGTGAGCAATTGATCGCGTCCCGCCGTCGACGGCGCGTTCGGATTCTGCGTGAGCTGCGAACCACTGAGCCAGTCGTTGCATGCTGCGCACATGGCGACGCAGGCCGCTACGCTCACCGCGAGTGTCAGATGTCTCTGCATTTTCGCTCTCTCGTCTCGGGTCAGCGGTTCAAGCCCAGCGAGATCACGAACGACCGTGTCTGCGGGTTGTTGAAGTAGTCGACGCCCTGAATGAGCACCGCGGCGCCGGCGAGGTTGGCCTCGGGGTCGATGCCGCGATACTTGGTCCAGGTGTACAGATTCCGTCCCGCCAACCGGAGATCGATGCTGCTGAATCCGAACTGCCGCACCCACGGTTGGTCTAACGAGTAGGCGACTGCGATCTCGCGCAGCTTGGTATAGCCGCCCGGCTCGACGAACTGCGCCGACACCGGTCCGAAGCCGCCGCCGTTTCCCTGGAACCACGACTGGTCGATCACCACCGGCATTCCGGCGCCCGGGCCCGCGGTCGGACCGGGCATGAAGCTCTTGCCGAACACCAGGCTGTGGCCGCGCACGTCGGTGTCGATGTGCGTGCCGAAATTGTAGAGGGCGCCGCGCGTGCCGTCCCAGATCTGTCCGCCGTGCTTGACATCGAGCAGGCCGGACACCGTGATGTGATGGTACGTGATCGCCGTGCGCAGGCTGCCTAACCAATCCGGATTGCCATCGGCGATGACGCGCGTCGTCGGATCGGGCACCGGGAATCCATCGGCCCCGATGTACAGCGCCCCCTTGGGTGCGCTGCCGCAAGCGGCGTCGATGTCGATGCCGTTGATGTTGAGACCGCGACCGCAGCGCGCGAAATCGTTGCCGCGAATCACGCCAACGCTGGAGCCGAGCCACGCCGTCGGCACGGTGCCGGAAAATCCGCCGCCGCCGCCGGCCGAGAGATCCACGAACTGCTGCCCGTTCAAGCTCAGCACGCGGTTCTCGTTCTTCGACCACTGCAGCCCGATCTCCCACGTGAGGTTGCTGCTCATGATCGGACGGTAGTTGAACGACGTCTCGATGCCGCGGTTGCGAATAGTCCCCGCGTTCTGCGCTTGCACCACGAACCCGGTGGACGCCGCGAGTGGCGCCTGGAAGATCGCGCCAACCGTCTTGTCCTGATACACCGTCGCCGACGCGTCTGCATGGCTATTGAACAAGCCGAGGTCGACGCCGGTCTCGAATTCTTTCGTGCGCTCGGGCGCGAGGTTGGGCTGTTCTTTCTGCGCGCTTTGCGAGAGACCGCCGTTGCCGTTTTGATTCTCGAGCAGCGCGCTGCCCCAGCCGGCATCGGCGAAGAACACACCCGACGCATAGAACTGCGTGGTCGAATACACCGCCGGCTCGGTGCCCGTCTCGCCGTAGGCGAAGCGGAACTTTCCGTAATTCAGAATGCCGGTGTTGTCGCTGGACTGCTGGACGAAGTTGTACGCCAGGCTGGCCTTCGGGAACCAGTGCCGGCGCGAGCTGACGCCGAACTCGGAGAACCCGTCGTTGCGCGCCGCCGCGCTGATGAAGACGCGGTCGGCCAGATTGATGTCCGCCTGGCCGAAGTACGATTCGCTGTGGATGACCGACTGCGAATCGTTAGGCGTCCAGTTGGCGGTGTTCAGCAGGTCGAACGGCTGCGGCGCCACGAGCGTGATGCCGGTGACCGCGATGTGGCGGAAGTCGCGGGCGTTGATGTTCTGCCCAAGGGTCAGCGACCCCGACACGCTGGGGCTGAACGTGTGCGACGCCGTGCCGGTCAGGTTCTGGTCGAGCTGGAACGACTTGAAGTCGGCGCGGATCACCTGGCCCGTCGGCTGACCGGAGCTCGACTGCGGGAATCCCTCGAGGCGCTCGTCGCCGTAGTAATCGGCGCCGAACGTCTCCTTGAAGTTGAGCCAGTCGAGTGCGTCCCAGGTGGCGTTGAGGTTCCCGTACGTGCGATTCAGCTGGCTCTGCGCCAGATCCTGGTTGATGATGTAGAACGGGTTGTCGTATCCGCGCGTGTCCAGCGCCGAGTTGACCGACGGGAACGGGAACCGGTACGAGCGCTGGAGCCCGGTGGTCGGCGAGAGGAACTGCTGGTTGTTGAACTCGGGCGGCGTGCGGAGCGCGCCTAACAGCAGCCCGTCGACGTTCGAGCCCTGCTGCAGGAAGTGGCCCTGCGTGTTGACGTAGGACACGTCCATGCCGACGTTGAGGTTGTCGAACATCCGGTGCGACGCGTTGAGCCGAACGGTGGTCTTGTCGTAGAAGTCGTTAGGCCCCTTGATGTCGCCGTTGTCGTTGTCGCGGCCGGCGGACAGATAGTAGAGCGTCTGGTCGTTGCCGCCCGAGAGCGAGAGCGTGCTGTTCCACTGGTGACCGGTGTGGAACAACTCGTTGAAGTGATCGTACACCGGCGTGCCGGGTGCGAGGACCGGTCCGAAGCTCGAGCTGGTGGACGGACCACAATCCAACAGCGAGTCCACGGGCAGCCCGTCGGGATTCGATGCGTCGCACGACGGGGACACGCCGTCGTTGCCATGTCCGTACGTCGTCTGCAACGGAATCTTGCGATTCACGTCGTCGAACGAATAGCTCGTGTTGAGCGAGTATCGCGTCTGGCCCGGTTGTCCTTTCTTGGTCGTGATCAGCACCACGCCCTGTCCCGCGCGCGCGCCGTAGATCGCGGCG
>DAHUXU010000319.1 GCA_027307005.1 Gemmatimonadota bacterium | reverse complement strand
GGCTCCACCGAGCAGCAGCTCAAGGACAAGAACATCGCCTACAAGGTGGGCAGGTTCCCCTTCTCGGCGAACGGCCGCGCGCGCACCGCGGGCGAAACGGAGGGCTTCGTGAAGATTCTCGCCGACCCGAAATACGGCGAGATTCTCGGCGCGCACATCATCGGCGCGCACGCCACGGAGCTGATCCACGAGCTGGTGGTCGCGCGTGAGAACGAGCTGACGATCGAGGAAGTGGATCTGGCCATCCACGCGCACCCGACGCTCTCCGAGGCGATCGCCGAGGCGGCGCTGGATGCCATGGGCCGCGTGATCCACACCTGACATCAGGCAGGGCATGGCGCGACTCGACGTCGTCCATCTCGGGCTTCGCTCGTACGGCGAGATCCTGGAGCTGCAGCGGGCGGTGGCGCGCGCGCATCGCGGGCGACGTCGATCAGGATGTCCTGCTGCTCGTCGAACACCTGCCTGTCGTCACGTTAGGCCGCACCGCCAGAGCGGCCAATCTCGTGGCGACGCCCGAGCTCCTCGCCGCGCGCGGCGTGGAGCGGTTCGACGTGGAGCGCGGCGGCGACGTCACGTTCCATGGACCCGGCCAGCTGGTCGGGTATCCGATCATCGACCTTGCGGGGCACAAGAAGGATCTCCACTGGTATCTGCGGCAACTCGAGGCCGCGCTCATCGCTGCCCTCGCGCAGTGGCACATTCCCGCCGAGCGCACCATCGGCCTAACGGGAGTGTGGACGGCCGGCCGCAAGATCGCGTCGATCGGCGTGCATGCCCGCGAGTGGGTCACCTGGCACGGCTTCGCGCTCAACGTGTCGGTCGACCTCTCGTACTTCGACCTCATGGTGCCGTGCGGCATCAGCGGCGTCGTCATGACCTCCATGGAGCGCGAAACCGGCGCCCGCATCCCGTTAGGCGAAGTCGCCACCGCCGCCGCCGCGGCCCTCGGCGACGTGTTCAGCCTCCAGGTTTCCGAGCGGTCGGAACAAGAAATGAAGGCGGACATGAAGGCGGACAAAGCGCGGACATGAAGGCGGACAAAGCGCGGATATGAAGGCGGACAAAGCGCGGAAGGTCCGCTCTATCCGTATTGTCCGTGTTGTCCGTCTTATATTATTGGCGCATGCCCGACCTCCTGCCCGTCGTCGACGCGATTCCTCACGATCGCAATCGCGTGCCGCCGCGACAGGCTGTCACCAGGAAATGGCCGGTCCTGCACTACGGCGACGTCCCGCGCGTCGACCTTGCGACGTGGCGTTTCGAGGTCTCGGGTCTGGTCGAGCACCCGTACACGCTCACCTACGACGAGCTGCTCGCCCTGCCCCACCAGGACACCGTGTGTGACATCCATTGCGTCACGCGATGGAGCCGCCTCGACAATCATTTCGAGGGCATACCCGTGCAGGACGTGCTCCGACGTGCGCAGCCGCGACCCGAGGCGACCCACGTCCTCGTCCACGCGGAACAGGGCTATACGACCAACCTGCCGCTGTCGGACCTCGACCGCCCGGAAAACCTGCTTGCGTTCCGGCACGATGGCGTCGATCTGACGCCGGAACACGGCTGGCCTCTTCGCTTGCTCGTACCACACCTGTATTTCTGGAAGAGCGCGAAGTGGGTGCGCGGTTTCGAGCTGCTCGACTTCGACATGCCCGGCTTCTGGGAACAGAACGGCTATCACATGCGCGGCGACCCGTGGCGTGAGGAACGCTACGGCAGCGTGCATGTGGACCAGGTTGCAATCAATCGGTACAGGAACAGCTCCAAGAAATAAGTATTGAACGGACCCTGCGACTCTTCCACCCGGCGCCGTTCGTGTCTCTCGAGTCCCACACACAATCGCTGAACGCCGCACAGCTGGCCGCCGCCCAACACGGCGACGGCCCGCTCCTGATCATCGCCGGCGCCGGCACCGGCAAGACGCGCACGCTCGTCCATCGCGTCGCGCACCTCGTCGCCACGGGCGTCCGGCCGCAGCGCATTCTCCTCCTCACGTTCACGCGACGGGCTGCTCAGGAAATGCTCGAGCGCGCCGAGCGGCTGGTGGGAGGAACGAAGGGACGCGTGCACGGCGGTACCTTTCACGCCACCGCCCACCGGCTGCTCCGCGCCTACGGCGAGGCCGCCGGCATCGCCAAGGATTTCACCATTCTCGATCAGGGCGACGCCATCGACCTCATGGGCATCGCCCGCGCCCGGTTAGGCTTCGGCCAGCGCGCGTCCCGTTTCCCGAAAAAGGAAACGCTGCACCACGTGTACTCGCGCCAGATCAACACCGACATCCCGGTGGACGATGTGCTGCGCGACGAGTTCCCGCAGTTCGCCGACGACGCGCCCGAAGTGCGCCGCGTGTTCGCCGACTACATCGCGCGCAAGGAAGAGCGCAATCTCGTCGACTACGACGACCTGCTCCTCTTCTGGGCCGGCATGCTCGAGGGCTCGGCCGAGCTCGCGACGCGCATCGCCGGACTCTACGACCACGTGCTGGTGGACGAATACCAGGACACCAACCTGCTCCAGGCGCGCATTCTCCGCGGCATGTGCCGCACGCATCGCAACATCACCGTCGTCGGCGACGACGCGCAAAGCATTTACGCGTTCCGCGGCGCGAACATCCGCAACATCCTCGACTTCCCGGCGCAGTTCACCGGCGCGACCATCGTCACGCTCGAAACCAACTATCGGTCGACGCAGCCCATTCTCGACGTCACCAACACCGTCATCTCCCGGGCGCGCGAACGCTATACGAAGAACCTGCGCACCCACCGGTCGGGTGGCGACCTTCCGGTGCTCGTCACCGCGCGCGACGAGCACGATCAAACACGGTGGGTCGTCGACCGGGTGCTCGAGCTCCATGAATCAGGGACGCCGCTGCGCGAGATCGCGGTGCTCTTTCGCGCCGGTTACATGTCGGCCGATCTCGAGATCGAGCTCACCAATCGCAAAATCTCGTTCGAGAAATGGGGCGGCCTCAAGTTCCTCGAAGCCGCGCACGTCAAAGACGTGCTCGCCTTCCTTCGGTTAGTCGAGAACCCGCGGGACGAGGTGAGCTGGTATCGCGTGCTCCTGCTGCTGCCCGGCATCGGAGATGCGACTGCGAGCGCCGCGGTCGAGCGCATCGCGGCAGCGGCGTGGGACCCGCAGGCCCTCGCCGCGTGTACGCCGCCCGCACGGGCCCGAGCGGCGCACGAGGCGCGGGTCAACCTGCTGGCGACGTTAGGCGAAACGGGACACGGCGCGCCGGCGGTCGCCGGCGAGATCGCGCTCGTGCGCCGCCTCTACGACGACATTCTGCGCGAGCGCTACGACAACATCGAGCCCCGCCTCGCCGATCTCGACCAGCTCGAAGTGATTGCCGGCCACTTCCCGTCGCGCGCCGCATTTCTGAGCGAGCTCGCGCTCGAGCCGCCGTCCGGCACCCAGGATCTCGCCGGCCCCGACGATCGCGTGGACGACGCGCTCATCCTCAGCACCGCGCACAGCGCCAAGGGCCGCGAATGGGACGCCGTCTTCATCATCTGGGCAGTGGACGGCTGGTTCCCATCATCACGCGCGCTCCGCGACGACGATGAAGCCGAGGAGGAACGACGTCTCATGTACGTCGCGATGACGCGCGCGCGCCATCAGCTCGCGGTCGTGCACCCGCTCAACACCTACGGCTCGCGATGGGGCTCGGAGTACACCATCGATCAGTTGTCGCGCTTCATCGACGGCGGTGTGCGCGAGCGCATGCGCCGGGTGGCGGCTGTGGCCGAGGGACAGCAGCCGGCTCCGGCAGCGGCGGCGCCCGCCGGGCCGCCGCTCGACCTCCGCGCGCTGGTGCGCGGACGCTTCGGCGCCGGCGGCAACGCCTAACGGGCGGCGGAGTCGCCCGCCGCGCCGGAGGTGTGCGCCGTCAGCCAGTCGCGCACGGCGCCATACGGATCGCTCGGCCGCGACTTGGCCAGCGCGATGATCTGGGTCACGGCGCGGTGCACATCGCCGCCCTCGCGATCGAGCACGGCGTCGAACAGATCCAAACCCGTTCGATAGACGCGGCGCGAGAGCACGATGGCGTTGTTGAGCACCAACTGCACGCGCACCCCGGGCGGGATCCCGGGCAATCGCGGCAACACGTCCTGCATGAAGTGCGTGCGCGCCCTCGCGAACACGGTGTCGCGCGCCGCAAGCCGCGCCGCCGTGCTGGCCGGATGCGCGCGAAACGCCGAGTCGAGCCCGTCGAACACACCCTGCCAGAACGCGCCTAACAATCGATCGCGCGCCCAATCCTGTTCGCTCTCCCGCAGGTGCACCGTGTCGCCGCGCGAAGCGAAGAATCGCATCGCCCCGTGCGCACCCACGAAGTTCGCGAACGACTCGTTGAACACCGCCTGCCCGGGCGCATAGAACGTGTTGTGCGTCAGCTCGTGGATCACGGTGTTCGCCAGACTCGCCGTGTCCTCGTGCAGCGTGCTCGATACCAGCGGATCCTCGAACCAACCGAGCGTACTGAACGCCGACGCCGGACGCACGTACGTGTCCAGCCCCTTCGCCTCGAGCGACTTGGCCTCGTCGAACGCGCCTTGTTTCGTGAAGTAGCCCTTGTACGGGACGCGACCGACGATCGGAAACCACCACGTGTACGGCCGCAGCCGATCTCGATACGCCGCACCCACTACCAGGACCAGCGTGTCCGAATCGAGTCGGCTGTAGGTGGTGAAGCTTTCGTCGGCGTCGAGGTGCAGCGAGTCGGCGGCAAACGTTCGCGCGTCGAGCACCAGCTGCAGCTTGGCCCGTGTCTCCGGATCGGTGGAAGGCGACGCGATCAGCGCGCTGATCGAGCGCCGGTGGGCCAGGATCTTTCCCTCTTCCCACGCGGCCTTGGCGAGATAGCGGCCAATCGGCGTGAGCACCAGAAACGCGACCACCAGCACGAGGACGGCGACGACTGTCCGTCCGATGATGCGTGCGGGCGACCTCACGAGATGAAACCCTCCTCGATCATCGTCGGCGTGGCGCGTTCCATATCAATCTCGACCGTGCGGCTCGCGCACGGGCGCCTCCAGCGTGCGCGTATCGATGCGCGCGAGAATCGCGCGCTGCCCGAGCAAAGGTATCCAGCGCGCGCCGTCGATGCATGCGAGAGCGCCGGCCACAAAGCCCTGTCCTCGAGACGCTCGGCGCGTATACTACGGTAGCGTTCACGCACCTCGCCTTGGTGCCGCGCGAGAGCCGTCCGTCGACGCCACCAGCCCACAGCCGATGTCCTTCGTCCATCTGCACTGTCACTCCGAGTATTCGCTGCTCGACGGCGCCAATCGGATCGACGATCTCATCGCGCGGGCCCTGGAATTCGAGCAGCCAGCGCTCGCCATCACCGACCACGGCAACCTCCACGCAGCGTTCGAGTTCCAGGAAAAGGCCAAAAAGGCCAAGCTGCGGCCGATCATCGGCATGGAAGCCTACGTGGCCCCGGGCGATCGACGCGAACGCTCGCGTCCGCGCCCAGGCGCCAAGCCCTACTTCCACCTGATCATTCTCGCCGAGAGCGAGACGGGCTATCGCAATCTCGTAAAGCTGTCGTCGCTCGCGTACATGGAAGGGTTCTACAGCAAGCCGCGCGTCGACCGCGAGTTGCTCACGCGCTATCGGGAGGGGCTGATCGTGTCGTCGGCCTGCCTCGCCGGCGAAATCGCGACCAACCTCATGGACGACCGCTACGACGACGCCAAGGCGGCGGCGCTCTGGTACGGCGACGTGTTCGACGGCCGCTACTATTTGGAGGTGCAGGCGCACGACGCCGGCGGTCTGCAGTCCAAGCTCAACGCGCAGATCTTCCGGCTCGCCGCCGACACCGGCCTGCCCGTGATCGCCACCAACGACGCGCACTTCCTCCGCCAGTCGGACCACGACGCGCACGACGTGCTGCTGTGCATCGGGTTAGGCAAGGATCTCGAGGCGCCCGACCGGCTGCGGTACGACGACGGGCTCTACTTCAAGAGCGCGCCGGAGATCGCCGCGCACTTCCCGGACCGGCCGGACGTGCTCGAGAACACGCTCCGCATCGCCGACCGCGTGAACATCGAGCTGGGCAAGACCTATCACGTCCCCTCGTTCCCGTTGCCTAACGGAGTCGCCACCGAGAACGACCTGCTCGTCCGCCTCGCCGAGGCCGGCGCCCGCGAGCGGTACGGCGACCCCCTGCCCGACGAGGTCCGCCGCCGCCTCGACTACGAGCTCGGCGTCATCACCACCACCGGCTACGCGGGCTACTTCCTGATCGTCGCCGACTTCATCGCCGCGGCGCGCGACCGCGGCATCCCCGTCGGCCCCGGACGCGGTTCGGCCGCCGGCTCGCTCGTCGCCTACGCGCTCCGCATCACCGACGTCTGCCCGCTCAAGTTCGATCTGCTGTTCGAGCGCTTCCTCAACCCCGAGCGCGTGTCGATGCCGGACATCGACGTCGACTTCTGCTTCGAGCGGCGGGGCGAGGTGATCGAGTACGTTAGGCAGAAGTACGGCCGCAACGCCGTGGGCCAGATCATCACCTTCGGCACGATGAAGTCGCGCGCCGTGATCAAGGACGTCGGCCGCGTGCTCGGCTTCACGCCGCAGGAAACCGACCAGCTCGCCAAGCTGATCCCCAATCAGCCCAATTACTCGCTCTCGGTGAGCGAGGCGGTCGAGCAGATCACCGACGTGCGCAACCTGTACCGCAAGGAGCCGCGCTACACCAAGCTCCTCGACTACGCGATCTCGCTCGAAGGCCTCTCGCGCCACGCCGGCGTCCACGCCGCCGGCGTGGTGATCGCGCCCGGTCCGCTCGACGACTACGTGCCCGTGTGCACGCAGACGACCAAGGGCGCCGGCGGCACCGAAGACGAGTCGGTGGTGGTCACGCAGTACGACATGAATTACCTCGAGAAGGCCGGGATGCTCAAGATGGACTTCCTCGGCCTAACGACACTCACGGTGATTCACGATGCGTTGGCCATGATCGCCGAACGGACCGGCGAGCAGCTCGATCCGTCGCAGCTGCCGCTCGACGACCCGGAGACGTACCGGATGCTCCGCGCCGGACGCACCGCGGGGGTCTTCCAGTTCGAGTCGGCGCTGGCCACGGACCTCCTCCGCAGCATGCGGTGCGACCGCTTCGACGACCTGGTCGCGTCCAACGCACTCATGCGCCCCGGCCCGTTGGACGCAGGCATGCACAAGGTCTTCATCCGCCGCAAGCGCGGGGAAGAACCCGTGACCTACGCCCTGCCCGAGCTCGAACAGGCGCTCGCCGGCACCTATGGCGTCATCACGTATCAGGAACAGGTGATGCGCATCGCGCAGATCCTCGCCGGCATCTCGCTCGCCGAAGCCGACGTGCTGCGCAAAGCGGTGGGCAAAAAGGACGCCGAGCTCATCCGCAACGAGTTAGGCAAATTCATCGAGAAGAGCGTCGCCCGCGGCTACGACCGGCGCATCATCGAGGAGATCGCAAGCCAGATCGAGACGTTCGGCCGGTACGGCTTCAACAAGTCGCACTCGGTCGCCTACTCGGTGCTGTCGTTCCAGACCGCGTGGCTCAAGGTCCATTATCCCGCCGAGTTCATGGCCGCGCTCCTGTCGTCGCAAATCGGCGACACCGACGCCGTCGTGAAGTACATCAACGAAGCGCGCGAAATGGACATCGAGGTCCTCCCGCCCGATGTCAATGAATCCGGCTACAAGTTCACCGTCATCGGCGACAAACGCGTGCGCTTCGGACTCGGCGCCATCCGCAACGTGGGACGCACCGCCATCGACGCGATCCTCGCTGCGCGGCGCGATGGACCGTTCACGGCCCTCGTCGATCTCGCCGATCGCGTCGACCTCCGCACCTGCAACAAGCGGGTCTTCGAAGCGCTCATCGGATCGGGCGCACTCGACGGTCTCGGCGGCCACCGGGCGCAGTACCTCGCCACTCTCGATTCCACGCTGCAGGAGGCCGCCCTCAAGCAAGAGGAGACGGCCAGCGGCCAGGTCTCGCTCTTCGGCGAGTCCTCGGGAGGCGTCGCCGCAACCACCCTTCCGGCCCGGACGCTTCCCAACGTGCAGCCCTGGTCCGACGCCGAGCGGCTGGCCAGAGAAAAAGAGATCCTGGGCTTCTATATTTCGGGACATCCGCTCGAACCCTACCGCACCGAAGTCGAGTTGTTCGCCACGCACACCGTGGCTCAGCTCGGCACCTGGACCGACCAGCCGATCAAGCTCGGTGTGGTCGTCACGGCCATCAAACGGCAGGTGAGCAAACGGAGCGGAGCCGAGTTTGCGCGGTTGACAGTGGAGGATTTTTCGGGATCTTCGGAGGTGTTGGTATTCCCCGAGGCCTGGACCCTCCTCGGCGACAAGATCAAACCGGATGTGCCGGTGTTGCTCGCCGGCAGCTATTCTCGACGCGATCAGGGAGCGGAGAATCCCGTGTTCATCGTCGAGTCGGTCACGCCGTTCGAGCAGAACCGCGCCACTGGAAACGTCGCCGTGTCCATCGAGTTGGGGCTCGGCGCCGGTGTGTCGGCTGACGTGATGCGCGATGTGCGAGAGGCCGTCGAAGTGCACGCCGGCTCGGCGCCGCTCGAGCTGCGATGGAACGATGGAAACGGGACGAGTGCGCGCCTCCGGTCGCGATCCTTGCGGATCGCCGTGACCAACGCCGCCCTCAACGAGCTGCGATCGATACTCGGGCCTGACCGGGTGCGACTCGTACGCGGGAGCTGAAATGGCGAGCTCGACGACGATGGAGTTCGAGAAGCCGATCGCTGAGCTGGAAAAACAGATAGACGAGCTGAAAAAGACCGCAGGCAAGCGGCAGATGAGTGTGACCGAGGAGATTGCTCCGCTCGAGCGGAAGCTCGATGAGCTGCGCGCCGAGGTCTACAAGAATCTGTCGCCGCTGCAGCGTGTCCAGGTGGCGCGCAACAACAAGCGCCCCTTCACGCTCGACTATCTGCAGCTCGCGTTCACCGATTTCATCGAGCTCCACGGCGACCGGCTCTATCGCGAAGACGCAGCGATCGTCGGCGGTTGGGCGCGCCTCGAGGGCGAGACCGTGATGGTGATCGGCCACCAGCGCGGCCGGGACACCAAGGAAAATCTCAAGCGCAACTTCGGCATGCCGCACCCCGAGGGGTATCGCAAGGCCCTCCGTCTCATGAAGCTCGCCGAGAAGTTCCACGTCCCCGTGATCACGTTCATCGACACGCCCGGCGCGTGGGCCGGCCTCGGCGCGGAAGAGCGCGGGCAGTCGGAGGCCATTGCGCGCAACCTGTTCGAGATGAGCCGGCTCGAGGTGCCGATCGTGTCCACAGTCATCGGCGAGGGCGGCTCCGGCGGCGCGCTCGCGTTAGGCGTGGCCGACCGCGTCCTGATGATGGAGAACGCCGTGTATTCCGTGATCACCGTCGAGGGCTGCGCGGCCATTCTCTGGAAAGATGGCAAGAGCCCCGAGATGCGGGAGCGCGCCGCCTCGGCGCTCCGCATCACCGCGCAGGACCTGCTCGAGTTGGGCGTGATCGATGAGATCATCCCGGAGCCGGTGGGCGGCGCGCATGCCAATCATGAAGCGGCCGCGCAGGCCGTCCACCAGGCCGTGAGCCGCGCGCTCGAGGAGTTAGGCCGCTATCGTCCGGAAAAGCTCGTCCGGCGCCGCCGGGAGAAGTTCCTCGCCATGGGGCAATACGCCGAGTAGCGACAGACCACGATGGCCACGCAACTGATCGAAGTCGCGTTCAAGGGCAATCGCAAGGAGTTCTTCCTCTGGGATGTGGAAGAACCCCCGCGCTTGCACGCGTCGGTGATCGTCGAAGCGGATCGCGGCGAGGACCTCGGCCGCATCCACTCGGTGGGCGAGCTCGCCGAGCACCGCTGCGGCGACTGTTCGCATGGCTGCGGCACCACGCGCCCCGAGCGCAAAGTGCTGCGCACCGCCACGGCCGATGAAGAGCGTCGCGCCGCCGAGCTGCGCGGCCAGGACGAGGACACCCGCCGCAAGGTGATGGAAAAGGTCAAGCAGCACGGCTTGATCATGAAGGTGTCCGACGCGGAGTGGCAGTGGGACCGGCGCAAGCTCACCATCTATTTCACGGCCGAGCGACGCGTGGACTTCCGCGCGCTCGTGCGCGACCTCGCGGCCGCGTTTCGCACGCGCATCGAGCTCAAGCAAATCGGCGTCCGCGATGAAGCCAAGCGGTTGAGCGGCATCGGCCGATGCGGACGCGAGTACTGCTCCGCGTCGTGGCTGCCCGAGCTGCGTCCTGTGAACCTGCAGGTGGCCAAGGATCAACGGCTCTCGCTCAACCCGTCCCAGATCTCCGGCGCGTGCGGACGGCTCATGTGCTGCCTGCGCTACGAGCACGAGTTCTACGCGCAAGCGCGCAAGCGCTTTCCGAAGGAGGGACGCCTGCTCACGACCACGCTCGGCGAAGAAAAGGTCGTGGCCAACGACATCTTCAACGACCGCGTGACACTGCGGAGCGCGGACGGCGAGACGCGCATCGTTCCGTTAGCCGACCTCAAGGCGGAGATCGAACGGCGGTCGCCGCTCGCCGTCGAGCGCATCGACGACGAGCCCGACGTCGACGAGGCGGTGGACGACGCTGACAGCGCGGTCGACACGGTGCTCGACGCGGGGCTCGAGACGGCCGACGAGGGCGCGCCCCAACCAGAGGCTGACACCGGGACCTCCGATGTGTCGCGCGGGCGCCGCTCCCACCGCCGCCGG
>DAHUXU010000266.1 GCA_027307005.1 Gemmatimonadota bacterium | reverse complement strand
GATGAGCTTGGCGGCGACAGAGTCGTTCATGCCGATGGTACGGGGGTCGCCGAGTTTCGCGAGATTCGCCTTGTTGCGATCGAGATTCTTCCAGATGTCCTCCGAAGCGATTCCCACCGCGATCATCTCGCGTCCTTCTTCTGTCGTGCCGATGGTCCAGACGCGCACGCGCGGACTCGATTTGGCGAGCAGCCGCATGTACTCGTACACCTGCTTCGAGTACGGCAGATTGTCGCGCGCGCCGGCAATGTCGCCCAACACGGCCTGCGGTGTGGGCACCGTCTTGGACGCCGGCAGATAATCCACGAGCGGCGACGTGAAGAACGGTTCCGTCGTGTATTCCTTGATCTTCGCCGTGTACGCCGAGTCGATGGGCTGATGCGGGTCGCGGCCTGGCGTTAGGCCGTGCAGCTCGCCCTGGGCATGTACCGACGACCCTCCGGCGACGATGGCGATGGTGAACGCGATGAGACAGCCGCAGACCGAGCAGCGCTTCATGACGAGCCTCGATGAAAGCAGAGAGGAATCGCGGTGTGAGGTCTTCGGGGCAGGAAACTGCACGCCGGCGCAGGCCGCCGCCAGCGGACGCAGGGGTCAGAAGGCCGTGCCGAGGGCGAGGTGGATCTGAAAGCGCCGGTACCACTGCGTGGGGACGTTCGCGATGGGTGTTCCAGCGATGATGGCGTCGAGCACTTTCTGCGGGTCGCGAACATCGTCGAGCGACGGGTTGAGCTTGTAGCCGATCGAGACGCGCACCGCCCCGATCACCGTCAAGTAGTCGACGCCCGCGCCGACGGACGTGAAGAAGCGATCATCGCCCGGCAGCGAAAAGCTCGTCTTGAAGCGTTTGTCCGGCGTCCAGACGCGGCCGCCATCGATGAACGCGTGCGTGCCCCAGGAGTCGCCTAACCCGGGGAACGGCATGCGCAGCTCGAAGGTCCCGGCGACTCGCGCGAGACCGCCGATCGGGACGTAGCCAGTGGCGACGGCCGTGGTGTCGGTGCCGTGCACTTGAAAGCGCAGGTCGGGAAACTTGGGGCCGAGGAGTCCGCTGCTCCACCCGCGCACATCGGCTGCGCCGCCGGCGGTGAATGCGACGTCACGGAGCTCGAGAAACTTGAGCGTGGAGTCGCTGCCCTCGATGCCGAGGCTCTTGCCGCGCGGATAGAGCCGGCCGGCGCTGAAGCGCACGGCGATGCCGACGCGCCGATTGATCGGGTGGTATGCAGCGCCGGTCAGATCCAGCCGCGTGTATTCCACCGTATTCAACGCGCTTCCGGCCGTGGATTCGATGCTCGGTCTCAACACGAAACCATCGCGCGGGTTATTGGCATTGTCGAGCGCGCCGAGCGTTGCATTGAGGGTGAGCGTGCTGCGCCGGGTCGTCGTCTTGAGCGAGCCGAGCAGCGCGTTCTGCGCGAGGAGCGTCAGGAAGTCGATGCGACCCGACGAGAAGTCGCCGTTCCGGTACCGCAGCACGTGGCGCGAGCTGATGCTGTACTTGAGCGACATCAAGAACACCGGGCCTAACCGATAGAGCAGCGTGGCATCGGAGCCGATGGCCCACGATCGGTCGCGGAAGTCGTCGCGATACTCGGCGAAGGGGCTGAGGAGCGCCGAGAGCGGGGGCGTGTACACGTACGGCTGCTTGAGCGTCGCCACGCCGCGCACGAACCGCTCGGGGTTCTGGTCCACGGCGAGCCACGCCGTGGACGTGCCTAACGATGTGGTGAGCGTGCGTGCATCGTTCGTGAAGTTGCGGTGCGTCCACGTGACCTGCGCCGTGGCGCCGTTCTCCGAGGAGTAGCCGGTCTCACCAGTGATGACGTGGACCGGCTGTTCGGCGACGGTGACTCTGATTGCGACCTGGCTGTCAGGCTTCTGCCCGGGCGCGAGCTCCACTCGCGCCTCTCGTATGATGTCCAACCCTTGAATCGAGCGCCGCCCTTCGGACATTTCCGACGCCGTGTAATAGTTGCCGACGTGGAACGGCAGCTCGCGCTTGATGACGTGATCGCTCAACAGGTCGTTGCCGGTGACATCGATCCGCGCGATCTTGGCGCGCGGGCCCGGTCGCAACCGCAGCTCGAGTGTGGCCGTGTCGGCCGTGGTGTCGACTAACGACCGCGACCACACGCCGGCGAATGCGTATCCGAGGTTGCGCATCGCGACGCGCGTCCGACGCTCGGCTGTCGATGCCTCGACGCTGCCGAAGCGGTGATTGCGCGCGGGCGCCACGGCGTGGCGCGCCGCTCGGATGATGTCGGGAGGCAGCGTCGTCGCGCTGTCGACACCGGTGCTGTCGCCGGGTTCGATGCGCACGCTGCGCAGCAGCGTGGGTTTCCCTTCGTCGATCACGAAGACGACATCGACGCGTCGATCGCTGGTATCGAGTTTGACCGCGAAGCCGACGTTGGCGTGCAAGATGCCGCTGGTCTGGTAATAATCGCGGATGCGCACGGCGTCGCGCTCGAGCTCGAGCGGGTCGAATAGGGGCATCGGCGGCTTTTCGCGGCGGAAGAGGAAGTCGAGCACTCCGCCGAAGATGCCTTCAGGTTCGGGCGCCACGGTCGCGATGTGCTGGCGAAGATCCACGGCGTCGATGGTGTGGTCGTGGACCCATCGAAAATCGATCGAGCGCACGCGCGTGCCCGGGGGCAGCACCATCGGCGATCGCTGCGCTGAGGCGCGCGGCGCCGCGGCGGAGAGCGCCGCCGCGGCAACGAAGGCGAACCACGATGCGCGACTCGTCACCGTTAGTACGAGTGGCGGGAGCGAAGCAGGAACCGCATGTCGGACACGCCTCCCTCGAGGCGCATGACCAGCCACTTGAACGCGTTGTATTCCACCTGCGCTTCGGGATACAGGTTCTGGTTCAACTGATCGGTGGCGGCCTGGCCGAAGCCTAACGGTTGGGCGAAGCCGAGGTAGACGCGCGGTGAGACGTAGCGGCCGGCGACGAGCGTGGCGCCGCGCACGGCGTCCTGCCGAATCTCGATCACGTCGAGCTGGAGCTGATCTTGTCCCACGCCTTCGATCACGCCCTGCAGCTGGCTCATGGCCACCGACGTGCCCGCCTGGAGCGCGAGATTGGACGACCCGGTGCTGTTGCCGCCGAGGCCGAGGCCGGCGGCTTCGGGATGGCCGGTGGCGATGTACGAAATGATGTCGGAATTGCTCATCTGCGGATCCGAGCTGAGCTCGAGCCGGATGCGCTCCGGCGTCCCGGTGACGTCGAGATTGATCGTGACCTCGGCTGCGTTAGGATCGCCGGTGGACGGCACGACGTACTGCGTCTTGATGTTCATGCGCAGCTGTTGCGGCGGCCCGTTCAACGTCAGCGTCCCTTCGCTCACCGTGAAGCGCCGCCCAAATTCCGCCACGTAGCTGCGGCCCTCGATCGGCTCGAGCGTGCCGTACAACCGCAGCGGCCCGCGCGGATCTTTGCGCGCCGTCACCGTGCCGCTGAGCTCTATTTGTAACTGCGGGTTGGCGCGGCGGCGTACCCACGCGTCGCGATCGGTGGTGACCTTCAAGTTGAGCGCGAGCTTGTCGAAGAACGACGTGGCCTGCGTGCCGCCGGGCACCACGGCCTCCGGACCGAAGCGCGCAGCGATCGAGCGCAACTCGGCTTCCGTGAGGTTCACGGGTTTGGCGCTGCCGCCCGACCCGGTCGCCGACAGATCGAGCGTGCCGTTGTTGATTCGAAGCGCGCCGGAGAACGCGGGCGCTTTGGTGGTGCCCTGGAAGGCGAAGCTGGCGCCCGGCTGCTGGTGCTTGAAATCCCAGAACTTGAACACGTCGATCTCCGGCTTGTAGAGCTTGTCCTGTCCGTAGTTCAGCACCTTGCGGACATAGTCGTTGAA
>DAHUXU010000260.1 GCA_027307005.1 Gemmatimonadota bacterium | reverse complement strand
CGCCGCGCCGCCTCGAGATAACGCTGGTCACCCGTGTGCGCGCCGAACTCGGCCACCCAGCATCCCGCGTGCGCCATGTAGGTATACGTGCGGCCGGAGCCGTAGAGGTGGCGTCGCCACGCGCCGTCCGGATCCTGCTCCGCGACCAGCCAGTCAGCGGCGCGCGTCGCGGCGCGGAGCACGGTTTCATCGCCGGTGGCGCGATGCCACGACGTGAGGCCGTTGAGGATCTGGGCCGAGTTGAAGATGGATGGCGTGTCGCGATTCTGGGCGATCTCCATGCCCGGGAATCCGCCGCATTCGAGCTGTACGCCTAACAGAAACTCGATGCATCGCTGCGCCCGCGCGTGAAATCCGGCCAGCCGCGCCTCGGCTTCGAGCGCCAGGAACGTGGGCACGATGTAGCCGGTCGTCTCGGGATACGATGACGACCAGCCCTGTCCCAGATGGTACCGGCCCGACACGCCGCCATCGGACTGCGCGTCCTGCGCGCGAGCCAGCCAGCCCGCCGCCTGTTCGAGGTGGTCGCGGTCCGTTAGGCGCTGCTCCTCGTTGCGGCCGCGGTACATCACGCCGCCGCCGAGCGCGGCGAGCGTCGCCGGATGCCACGCCCTGGCGGTGAGCATGACGTCGCTCATACGACGCACGGTCGAGATGATTCCCATGTCGGTGTCAGCGCTCCGCGCGCATCGTCGTGACGCGCCCGGCCCGGATCAAGCAATTCCGCGGCCAGCGCTTCCGCGTGCTTGGCCGGCCGGAGCGACGAATTTTGGCACGTTGTCGTTGCAAACCGAGGTCACCCTTCGAGGCTGTTTGGGCGGTGGAGGCACAATGATCACGACTCAAAGAATAAGCCCGTGCCTGTGGTTCGCGGACCAGGCAGAAGAGGCCGCGCGGTGCACGTGGGCGTGTTCAAGAATTCGAAGATCACGATGATCACCCGCCACGGCGAGGCAGGCAAGGACGTGTACGGCCGGCCCGCGGGCTCGGCATCACCACCCTGGCCAACCGGTGTGCGTGAGCCGATCTTCGTGCTGCGATACCACGAATGTCCTCGTCCAGGACCCCCTATGCGCATCACCGTCTCGCACGGCTTCCGGTTCGCATCGCCGCTCGCCGCGCTCGTCCTGTTCGCCGCGTTCCCGTCCGTTGGGCGCGGCCAAACCACCGTCGCCCAACGGAACGACGCGGCAGCGCCGGCGTCGGACGACGCCATCCTCGCCGCGGAGCATTACGTCAGGCCGCCGGCGGCGATCGAGCGGCTGGTGACCGCGCCGCGCGACAACAACGTGACGCTCGAGTCGGCCACGCAGAGCCCGACGCATCGCTGGTTCTTCAAGCTGGTGCCGGCGGGCATGCCCAGCGTCCAGACCTTCGGCAAGCCGCATTACTATCTCGGCGAGCTGCAAGTGGACTACGAGGCCACCCGCGCCCGCGCGCTTACCGACCGCGGCGCCGCCAAGCTCGAGCTCATCGATGGCCTAACGGGCGCCGTGCGCACGATCGAGGCGCCGGCGGGCGCCACCAGGAGCAGCGCCGAGTGGTCGCCCGACGGCGCGCACATCGCCTTCATCGCCGACTTCGCGACGTCGACGCGCCTCTATGTCGCCGACGTCGCATCGGGAAAGTCGCATGCGGTCGGACAGGCGCCACTCCTCGCAACGCTGGTCACCGAGCCGCAATGGACGGCCGACGGCAAGAGTCTCGTGGCCGTGATTCTTCCCGAAGGACGCAAGCCGCCGCCGGTGCGTCCCGCGATCGCGACCGGCCCCGAAGTCCGCATCACCGACGGCCAGAAGGACAAGACCCGCGTCTACGCGACGCTGCTGCAGACGCCGTACGATGAAGCGCTGCTCGAGTACTACATCACCGGCCAGCTCGCGGTGATCGACGCCGCCTCGGGCGCCGCGCGCCGCATCGGCGCGCCCGCGATGATCGACGCGGTCGATCCGTCGCCCGATGGGAAATACTTCCGCGTCACGCTGATCCAGAAACCATTCTCCTACATCGTTCCGCTCACCAGCTTCGCGCGCGTCGAAGAGTTGTGGGACGCGTCGGGTCGCACCGTGGCGCGCCTCGCGGCCCAGCCTGCACGCCTCACCGACGACCGCGACGACCTCACGCCGGCGGAACGCGAGGCATCGGACACCGTTTCGCGCGATTACACGTGGCTTCCCGACGGCTCGGGCCTCGCGTACCTCAAGCAGGATCCGCCGCCTAACCGTGGCGCGGCCGACTCGTCCGCCGCCGAGGAACGCGGCGGCGCGACCGGCGGCCGCGTGCGCCGCAAAGATCACCTGTACGCGTGGGCGCCGCCCTACGACTCGGCCAGCCGGCGGCAACTGTTCGCCAGCGACGCGCGCATCGGCAGCATCCTCTTCTCCGACGACGCCAAGATGGCCTTCATGGCCGAGAACACCGGCGGCACCGGTCACGTGTACGCCGTGTACTTCGCGCAACCGGACAAGAAGTACACCATCTGGCGGCTGCACGGGCTCAACGCCAGCGTCGGTGCGACTCGTCGCGGGTTCTTCGGCGGCGCTCGCGGCGGAAACGGCGCCGACTCCGTGACGTTCTACGAGAATCCCGGCTCGATCATGACCGCGCGCGGTCGGTTAGGCGGCGAAGTCGCGCGGCTCTCGCCCGAGGGCGCGTCGGCGTCTCTGCAGGGCATCCACTACGACCGCGACTGGGAGCACCACGCGCCGCGGGGCTTCGTCGATCGCGTCGAGATTCACACCGGCAGGAAAACGCCGGTGTTCGAGGCCGACTCCGCCGGCTTCGCGACGGTGACAGCGGTGAT